>CALYTP010000007.1:0-43011 GCA_945486915.1 uncultured Clostridia bacterium
AGCCGGACTTGCCCTTGTTCAGCTCGGTGCGGTCCATGTCGCTCTTCTTCACGGTCTCGTCGATGTAGGCCTGCACCTCATCCTTGTTCTGGATGCGATCCATCAGCTCCTGGACGATCTTTCCGTCGGGGGCCAGCACCATGAAGGTGATGCCGTAGATGGTTTCGATGCAGGTGGTGTAGATGGAGAAGCTTCCACCGCCCACCAGCTGGAAGTCCACCTCCACGCCGGTACTCTTGCCGATCCAGTTGCGCTGGATCTCCTTGGTGGATTCGGGCCAGTCGATTTCATTGAGGCCCTCCAGCAGCTTTTCGGCAAAGGCGGGCTGGTCGATGACCCACTGCATCATGTTCTTCTTCACCACGGGGTAGCCGCCGCGCTCGGACTTGCCGTCGATGACCTCGTCGTTACTGAGCACGGTGCCCAGCTCCTCGCACCAGTTCACGGGCATTTCGATCCGCTTGGCGTAGCCCGCCTCATAGAGCTTCTTGAAAATCCACTGGGTCCACTTGTAGAAGGAGGGGTCGGAGGTGGCAACCATCTTGGACCAGTCGTAGTCAAAGCCCAGTTCCTTCAGCTGGTTGGAGAAGGTCTCAATATTCTTCTGGGTGAATCCGTTGGGATGGTTGCCAGTGGAGACGGCATACTGCTCCGCAGGCAGGCCAAAGGAATCATAGCCCATGGGGTGCAGCACATTATAGCCCTGCATCCGCTTCATGCGGGACATGATATCCGTGGCGGTGTAGCCCTCGGGGTGGCCGGCATGCAGGCCCACACCGGAGGGGTAAGGGAACATATCCAGCACATAATACTTGGGCTTGGAGAAATCCCACACATCGGTGTGGAAGGTGTCGTGCTCCTGCCAGTACTTGTGCCATTTGGCCTCAATGCTTGCGTAATCATAGTTCATGGCGAACAGTCCTCTCTAAGCCGCGTTATTCCGCGACGATAATATCCTTCAGGTCAACGACCTCGGCGTCGGCCCACAGCCGCTCCAGGTCATAGAATCTGCGGGCTTCCTCGGTGAAAACGTGAACCACAATGCTGCCGAAATCCAGCAGCTCCCAGCTGTTTCCCCGATGGCCTTCCCTGCCCAGCATGGGCTCGCCCAGCTGCTCCATGGTGTACTCCGCGTAGTCGCAGAGGGTCTTGACATGGGTGTTGGAGGTACCGGTGCAGATCAGGAAATAGTCTGCCAGGCTGCTGACCTTGGCGATGCGCAGCAGCCTGATATCCATGCCCTTCTTGGAATCCAGGGCCTTGGTCACTTCGTATGCGATTTCTTTGGGTGATAACATATCTATTCTCTCCTTCAAGGGCATATGGCAAGATAATCCAGGGCTTCCCTGGACTGGGGCGAGACTTCGCTGCCCTGATTCTTCAGATGCTCCAGGGTCATTTCCAGACCCAGCTTCAGCGCAGCCCGGATGTCCGAAAACGCCAGCTCCCGCAGCCGATCCACCCCGGGGAAATCCCGGTTGGGCTCCATATAGTCCGCCACATAAATGATGGTTTCCAGCAGATTCATATCCGCCTTACCGGTAGTATGGCTGCAAATGGCGGAAACCACCCGCTCATTCTCCCCGAAAATCCGCTCCGCCACCAGGCTGCCGGTGAGGGCATGGAGGGTTTTGGGGTATTTCTTCGAAAAATCGTCTAACATTTTACCATAAGAGGCACACAATGTCAATTGCAGGGGACCGTCCAACGCCTTTGTGATATCATGCAGGATACCCGCTCTGGCAGCATCGGTCTCATTGGCACCCCAGCGTTTTGCCAGAGCCACGGAGGTATCCCGACAGCCCAGGACATGGCGGACCCGGTTGGGATTCAGCAGCCTCACGACGATGGGTTCCAGCCGTTCCATGGGAAGATTTCTCCAATCGGCACCGGTATCATACAGGCCGTTGGTACGGATATAGTCATAGACACCCTCCGGCAGAAATTCCTCTCCGCTGCCGAAGGCCAGCAGGCGGCGCAGCTGGGTGGAGGAAATATCCACGATGGGATTGTGCACCACCGACACCCGGACGCCCCTGGCTTCCAAAGCCGATACGCCCCGGCGGATGAATTCCTCCTCATGCTTGTCGCCCCGGGAGATGGCGGCCAGTCCCGCTTCCTTCAGGATGTCCTCCGCGTTCTTCCATTCCGGGAAGCCACGGAACATATCCGAGCCCAGCAGCAGCGTCAGCTCCGCATTGGGGTACTGCCGCCGAAGGGCCTGAATGGTATCCCAGGTGTAGCTCTTTCCCTCCCGGAACAGCTCCAGGTCGGAGGCCTCCAGAAGGTCACTGCCGGATGCGGCGATTTTCAGCATTTCCAAACGCTGCTCCGGCGTGGGATCAAAGGGTGATACTTCTTTATGAGGAACCTCTCTGGCGGGAATCAGCAGCACCTTGGTAAGACCCAGCGCCCTGGCGGTATTCACCGCTGCACGAATGTGACCGATATGCGGCGGATTGAAGGTTCCGCCGAGAATGCCGATGCGTTCCATATATGCTCTCCCCTATTCCAGAAAACTGACTCAGTCCTGATTGCGAAGCTGCTTTTCCCGATCCCGCTCGATGGCCTTTTCGATGGCCTGCTTGCGGAAATACTCGTTGCGCTGCTCCCTGACCTTCTTTTCGGCCTGACGGCGGGCGTGGATGCCCTTGCGGACGGGGTCGGATTTGCTCACCGGGGTAGCCTTGCGTTTGGCTCTGCCGGTCTGGTTGCGTTCCTCCTGGCACTTTTCACTGAAGCGGTAGATGACGAATTTGGAGCCGACGCAGGCAATGCCCTCGGCGCCGGTGGCCTGGCAGATGGCGTCGCTGACCTCCCGGGGAGACAGCAGCGCACCCTCCAGCACCTTTCCCTTGACCAGCTCCCTGGCGGTGAGCAGGTTCTCGGCCTCGGCAATCACCGCCTCGGTGACACCGCTTTTACCCACCATCAGGGTGGTGTCCAGATCATTGGATTTTGCACGCAGCTCCGCGCGTTCCTTACTTGTCAGCATAGCCTGCCTCCTTCAGTTTGTTGTAAAACACCTTCAGTGCGTTGGCACGGTGGGAAACCTTGTTTTTTTCCTCCGCGGGCATTTCTGCGGTGGTCATGCCCATGGGAGGATAATAGAAAATGGGATCGTAGCCGAAGCCGTTCTCTCCCGCAGGCGCCCGGAGAAGCTCACCATGAATTTCTCCTCTGGCCTGGATAGTCTGTCCGTCCGGTGTGACCATGGTGATGACGCAGACGAACTGCGCCTGCCGCTGTCCGTCGGGGACATGCTCCGTATTCTTCAGCAGAAGCTGCAGCCTTCCCCAGTCGTCCAGGCTGGGGTCAAAGCCATAGCGGGCGGAATAAATCCCCGGTTCTCCGTTCAGTGCGTCCACGGCAATGCCGGAGTCGTCCGCCAGGGCGGGAAGTCCCGTGGCCTTCATGACGGCCTCGGCCTTTAGGAAGGAATTTTCCTCGAAGGTGGTTCCGGTTTCCTCCACATCGATGTCCACGCCCAACTCGGACTGGAGCACCAGCTCCATATCAAATTTCTCGGTAATCTGGCTGATTTCTTCCAGCTTGTGTCTGTTTTTGCTGGCCAAAACTACTTTCATTGCTTACTCCTCAAAACAGCGCCCGGACAAATTCCTCAGGATTGAAGGGCATCAGGTCGTCCACCTTTTCGCCCACGCCGATGAACTTCACGGGAATCTGCAGCACATCCGCCACAGCGATGACAATGCCGCCCTTGGCGGTGCCATCCAGCTTGGTCAGGGCAATGGCGGTGACACCGGCGATCTCCTTGAACTGCTTTGCCTGGATCAGACCGTTCTGGCCGGTGGTGCCGTCCAGAACCAGCAAAACCTCCTTGCTGGCATTCGGCAGCTCCCGATCCACCACCCGGCTGATTTTGTTCAGCTCATTCATCAGGTTGACCTTGTTGTGCAGCCGTCCGGCGGTATCGATGATGATCACATCCACATCTCTGGCCTTGGCGGATTTGATGCCGTCAAACACCACGGCGGCGGGGTCGGCGCCCTCGTTCTGACGGACAATAGCCGCGCCGGTGCGCTCGGCCCAGATTTCCAGCTGGTCGGCAGCGGCGGCACGGAAGGTATCCGCAGCCACCAGCAGCACCTTTTTGCCCGCATCCATCTGCTGCTTGGCGATCTTGCCGATGGTGGTGGTCTTGCCCACACCGTTGACGCCGATGACCAGAATGACGCTGGGGTGGGTCTTCAGATTCAGCTCCAGATCGCCCACCTTCAGCATATCGGTGAGAATGTTCTGCAGCTCGGCACGGGCATCCCGGGAGCGGCAGATGTGCTTGGCCTTGATGACCTTTCGCAGCTCTTCCGTTGCCTTGGAGGCAGTCTCCACACCCAGGTCAGCCAGAATCAGGCTCTCCTCCAGCTCGTCGAAGAAGTCGTCGTCAATCTCGTAGACATCGGTGAAAATCTCATTGAAGGTACCGCTGATGGCATCTCTGGTTTTAGCCAGGCCCTGTTTGATTTTGTCAAAAAAACCCATTTGATGATTCCTTTCTAACGATAGTTTATTCCGCAATTCCCAGCATTTCGGTCATCTGGTTCAGATCCAGCCGGAGCAGCTTGGAAACGCCCTGCTCCTGCATGGTGACGCCGTAGAGCACATTGGATGCCTCCATGGTGCCCCGGCGGTGGGTGATGACGATGAACTGGGTCTTCTGGCTCAGGTTGTGCAGGTAGCTGGCGAACCGCTCCACGTTCCGGTCGTCCAGAGCCGCGTCGATTTCATCGAGCAAACAGAAGGGCGTGGGCCGCACCTTCAGAATGGCAAAGTACAGCGCCGTGGCCACAAAAGCCTTCTCGCCGCCGGAGAGCAGCGTGATGGTCTTGACCTGCTTTCCGGGGGGCTGAACCCGGATCTCAATGCCGCAGGTCAGGGGATTTTCCGGGTCCTCCAGAATCAGCTGTCCCTTGCCGCCGCCGAACATCTCCTCGAAAACCTGGCCGAAATAGTGGTCGATTTTCCCGAATTCCGTGACAAAAATCGAGGTCATTTCTTTTGTTATGTCCCGGATGATGCTCTCCAGCTCCCGCTTGGAGGTCAGCACATCATCCCGCTGGGCTGCCAGATAGGTATAGCGCTCGTTGACCCGGGCATACTCCTCGATGGCGCCCAGGTTGGGCGTGCCCAGAGCGGCAATCTTCCGCTTCAGCTCTCCGATCCTCCGGTTTCCGGCGGCAACGGACTCGATCTCACCCCGGTGCTCCTTTGCGGTGCTGGGGGTCAGGCCGTAGGAATCCCACAGCTTGTCAATAATCTGCCGCTCCTCCATGGAGGAGGTCACCTTTTTCTGTTCCAGCAGCGCGCAGGCCCGCTCCATATTCAGAATGTCCTTGCTCTTTTCCTGGGCCTCCCGCTCGCAGAGGGTCTTGGCCGCCTCTGTGCCTGCCCGGTCGGAGATCGCCTGCTCCAGGGCGACATTCATCTGTGCAGTCTCGGCGTCGTTCTCCTGCTGGCGCTGGCGCAGGGCATCGATTTCCCCTGCCAGGCGGGCGGTATCCTCCCGGATGGCATCCGCCAGGGCGAGCTTCTTGGCGGTGTCGCCCTCCATGGCCTGGCGCAGATTTCGTAGGTCTTCGATGTGGGTCATGGCGGTGCTGCGTTCGGCATCCAGGGCGGCGGCCTCGGTTTTCAGCCGGGTGATCCGCTCGTTGACGGCAGCGGTGGCATCCACGGCTTCCGTCTGGCTGCCCTCCAATTCGGACAGCTCCCGGCTGATCTGCGCCAGCTGCTGGGTATACACCTGGATCTTGGCCTGCTGGGAGGCATAGCGCTCCCGGTCCGTCTGGCTGCGCTGCTGCAGAGCGTCCCGCTCCGTGCGGGCGGCGTTCTCCGCCTCGGCGATGGCATCGGCCATGATCTGGTACTGCTTTTCCTGACCCTGCAGACGAAGCACCTGATCCTCCGCTTCCCGGAGCTGATCCCTGGCTGCGGACAGCTGGAACGCCACCTGATCGTAAAGCCGCTTTGCTTCCGTCTGCTCCGCCTCGGCGGTGAGCTTGTCCTGCTGCAGCCGGGCTTCCTGCCGGGTCAGCTTTTCCAGCTCGTTGGCCCGGGAGAGGATGCCCGCATCCTTATTGAAGCTGCCGCCGGTCATGGAGCCTCCGGCATTCATGACCTGACCGTCCAGGGTGACGATCTTAAAGCGGCTGCGATATTTCTGGGACATGGCTATGGCCGCGTCCATATCCTGCACAATGACGGTTCTGCCCAGCAGATTGTCCACGATCTGCTGATATCTGGATTCGCAGGAGACAAGCCCGGACGCGATTCCCACGAAGCCCCGGCAGCTTTCCAGGCCGTTTTCCTGGAGGATTCTGCCCTGAATGCCGGAAATCGGCAGGAAGGTGGCCCGTCCGCCGCCGGTGCGCTTCAGAAACGCGATGGCTGCCTTGCCGTCGGCTTCGCTGTCCACCACGATCTGCTGCATGGCGGCGCCCAGGGCGATCTCCACCGCCACGGTATAGTCGTCCTCCGTGCGGATCAGCCGGGACACAGGGCCGTGGATATTGCGCAGTCTGCCTCGTTCCGCCTCCTGCATGACCATACGGACAGATTTCTGATAGTTTTCAAAGTCCCGCTCCATGGCCCGGAACACCCGGGCTTTGGCGGTGACGGAATCCAGCTGGCTTGTCAGCTCCCGCAGACGCTGCCCTGCCTCCTCCATCCGCTTTGCGCGGGAGGACTGGCGCAATGTATAGCCGCTGATGGTATTATTGGCTGCGGTGACATCGTCCTGAGCTGTGCGCAGAGCCTTCCGGCACTCCTCCAGCTGGGTCTGGGCGCCATGGCGGCGGGCTGCGCCGGAGGCCAGATCGCTGTCCAGCTGCTCCATGCGCCGGGCGCTCTGGGAAAGGCTCTCCTCCAGTCCCCGGACATCCGCCTGACGGCCTGCGATATCAGCGGTCAGGGCAGACTCCTGCCCCCGAAGCTCCAGGAACCGTTTGGTCATGCCCTGGGCATTGGCAGTCATGGCAGTCAGCTCCAGCTGCAGCCGCTCCAGGTCGGCTTCCTTCCGGGCAATCTGGGCGTCGGCTTCGCGGATTCTCGCCTCGGTCTGTTCAATCTGGGCAACCACACCGCTGGAGCGATCCTCCTGACCCTGCAGCTCCTCCTCGATGCGGGAGATGTTGGCATTGTTGTTTTCCACATTGCCCTGCAGGACGGCCATCTGTCCTTCCAGCTGCTGGTGGGTGCTCTGGAGCATGTTCACCTTGACCCGGACGGTTTCCAGCTCCCCGTCCTTCTCCCGGAGGGTCCCGGTCAGGGCCTCCGCTTTGGCATAGAGGGCATCCAGATCGTCGTGGGCCTGCTGCAGCACAAAGGAGGCGGAGGCATAGTCCTCCTCCGCTTTTTTGGCGGCAGCGGACAGCTTGTCCAGGGAGTCCAGCCAGACGGCAATCTCCACGCCCTGAAGCTCGTCCTTCAGCTCCAGATATTTTCTGGCCTTTTCGGACTGCACCTTCAGCGGCTCCAGCTGCAGCTCCAGCTCGGAAACCTTGTCGCCGATGCGCAGCAGGTTGTCCTCGGTCTGGGCCAGCTTGCGTTCGGTGTCCTCCTTGCGGTGGCGGTACTTGCTGATGCCGGCGGCTTCCTCAAAAATCTCCCGGCGGTCGCCGCTTTTCAGGGAGAGGATTTCATCGATCCTGCCCTGCCCGATGTTGGAATAGCCCTCCCGGCCAAGGCCCGTATCCATGAACAGCTCATGGATGTCCTTGAGCCGCGCGGACTGCTTATTGATGTAATATTCGCCGTCGCCGCTGCGGTAATAGCGGCGGGTGACCATCACCTCGTCGGCGTCGTAGCTCAGGGCCCGGTCCGTGTTGTCCAGGGTCAGGGTAGCCTCCGCAAATCCCACCGCCGCGCGCTTCTGGGTGCCGCCGAAGATGACATCCTCCATCTTGGCGCCCCGGAGGGTTTTGGAGCTCTGCTCGCCCATGACCCACAGGATCGCATCGGAGATATTCGATTTTCCGGAGCCGTTGGGACCGACGATGGCGGTGATATCATCGCCAAACCGGATCAGCGTCTTATCCGGAAAGGACTTAAAGCCCTGCACTTCCAAAGATTTCAGATACACAGCAAAACCTCTTGCGTAAAAAAGATAAATATAATCAGTTTATTATACCCACCATCGTCCAAAATTGCAAGGTTTTCTTTCGATAATTGGCGTTCTGTGTTTGTTTTTCCTGATTGCCGCAGGGGGCGGTGCGTCAAACGCGGCTTTCTTCGATTTTGCGGATGGTGTCCTGTTTCACCTGCTCCCGAAGCTTTGTCAGGTAGGGGGAAAACTGAACTCTGTCCACGGCGTAGGTCAGCTGCAGATCATATTCGTTTGGCTCCCAGGTGGAAATATCGGATTCGTTATGCTGAATCAGAGCCTCCAGACCGTCCAACGCCTTATAGACCTTCGCCTCCGGGGTGGCAAGCCCGTTCATTTCCGTGTAGAGGGTCCTCATTTCCGTGCGGACAGGCTCCGGCAGAGAATCCACCCAACCGTCCAGCAGCGCATCCTCCTTCGCGCTGTCGGCATTGGTTTTCAGAAACACCGGGATATCTCCGGTGAAGCATTCCCCCAGATCGTGGATCAGGCACATCTGCATGACCTTAGTCATATCCAGCTCCGGGAATTCGTCCTTCAGCCAGAAGGCCATCAGCGCCAGCCGCCAGCTGTGCTCCGCCACGCTTTCGTGCCTTCCCCCGGAGGTATCGCAATGGCGGGTGGTATCCTTCAGCCGCTCCGCAGTGCGGAGCATTTCGATCAGTTTCGCAGGTTCCATATGTTTCCATCCTTTCGTTTTTGGGGATATTATAGCACAGCAGTCAATGGTGTTGCATTTGACGCAGTTCCGGTTGTGTGCTACAATAGCAGAAATAATAATGAACAAAAAACTGTAATATGGTGATGTTTATGCCCGGCCACCGTAGGGGAGGATAGTATCCTCCCGCGCAGTAGGACTTCCAAACTATGTACTTGGTTGGGCGAATTCGTACAATGCCGGGAAAAGAACCATTCAACCAAACACGCAGTCGACCTACGTGGCGGGAGGCTGATAGCCTCCCCTACAGTGGCCGGGGCGGTTTTCTTGCAAGATTGCTTTTATCCAACCAGTTAAACATGCAGTTTCGTCTGCTGAATGATATCCATCATCATAAAATTAAGGGAGGAACCACTATGAAAGCATTGTTGATCGGCGGTACCGGGACCATCAGCATGGCCATCACCCGGCTGCTGGCATCGAAAAAGGATTGGGAAGTGTATCTTCTGAACCGGGGCAGCCGCAGGGCGGAAGTACCCGAAACCGTCCGCTGGATTCAGGCGGATATTTCCGACGAGGAAGCCGTCCGGCAGGCGCTCGGGGGGATGAAATTCGACTGCGTGTGTGAGTTCATCGGCTTTGTACCGACGCAGATTCAGCGGGATATCCGGCTCTTCACCGGCAGAACGAAGCAGTACATCTACATCAGCTCCGCCTCCGCCTACCACAAGCCCGCAAAGGACTACCGCATCACCGAGGGCACGGCGCTGGCAAATCCCTACTGGCAGTACTCCCGGGACAAGATTGCCTGCGAGGACATTCTGATGAAGGCCTATCGGGAACACCAATTCCCGGTGACCATCGTCCGTCCCAGCCACACCTATGACAACCGGAACGTACCTCTGGGCGTTCACGGCAATAACGGCAGCTTCCAGGTACTGAAACGGATGCTGGAAGGAAAGCCCGTCATCATCCACGGCGACGGCACCTCCCTGTGGACCATGACCCACAACTCCGACTTTGCCGTGGGCTATGTGGGTCTGATGGGCAATCCCCACGCCATCGGCGAGGCATTCCAGATCACGAACGACGAAACCCTGACCTGGAATCAGATCTACCAGGCCATTGCCGATGCCCTGGGGGTGGAGCTGAAGGCTTACCATGTTTCCTCGGAATTCCTGGCTGCCGTGTCCGACTACGATTTTACGGGCAGTCTGATTGGCGATAAGGCCAACTGTGTGGTCTTCGACAACAGCAAACTGAAGCGGGCTGTGCCGGACTTCCATCCCACCGTCCGCTTTGAGGAGGGCATCCGGGACACCATCGCAAACATTATGGCCCACCCCGAGCTGCAAAAGGAAGATCCCGAATTCGACGCCTGGTGCGATCGGGTGATCGAAGCCCTGGAAGCCTGCAAAAAGACCTTCCCGGGCAGGCCGTAACCGCATTTTCACTCTTAACTCTTCAATCTCCACTCTCTCCTGCAAGTTGCAATTGGTCAGGCGGTTGCAAAGTCTGCGGCGGTGGTTTCAGATTTCAAAAAAGATGCTTATCCCGGGTGCGGAATAAGCATCTTTTTTATGTACTTACAGATAGCTGACGGTCTCGTCCAGCGCTTTGCGGCTGGTGTGATTGGGCAGAGGACCGGCGCCTTCTGCGGCGTAGCCCAGGTCCAGGAGCATGAGGATCTCCTCATTTTCCGGCAGGCCCAGGGCATCGTGGAGGGCTTCCGGATCGAAGAAGTTCAGCCAGCAGCTGTCCACCCCGGCATCGGCGGCAGAGAGCATCATGTGGGTTGCCACAATGGCGGCATCCTCCGCGCCGGAGTTCCGCTTCCCGCCGGGATAGGTGAACACATGGTTCTTGTCAAAGGCCACCACCAGCACCGTGCCCGCATTGTAGCGGCAGGGGGTGGCTGCATCGATTTTGGCCAGGCCCTCCGGGGACTGCACCACATAGATTCTCTGCTCCTGCTGATTCTTTGCCGTGGGCGCCAGCCGTCCGGCTTCCAGGATTGCCTTCAGCTGGTTGGCTTCCACGCTGCGGCCGTCGTATTTCTTGCAGGAATAGCGATTTTTGATAACTTCGGTGAATTCCATATCTTACCTCCTGTATGAAATGCGGGACGATATGATTTTCCCGCAGAATGCCCTGATTTCTTCTTCTCTTTCCGCCACGTCTTCCCTGTATTCGACGCGGCACAGGCCGAGACTTCCGCCGGGGTTGATTTCCAGATGGCCGTAGAAATGCTCGATGCTGCCGATGATTTTTTCACATTCCTTCATTCCTGGGCCTGTGCGCAGAGCGATCACATAGCCCGTTTTCCCTCCGGGGATGGAGGCGTGGGGCTCATGGGTATTGCACCAGGGGGTGCAGCGATCGATGAACACCTTGAACTGTCCCGGAATATCCGCCCAATAGGAGGGAGAAACCGCAACGATCCGATCCGCCCAGGAAAACTCCCCCATCAGCTTTTCCGTATCGTCCTTCTGAAAGCACTGTGCCGTTGTATGGCACCGGCGGCAGCCCCTGCAAAAGGAAATGGAATAGTCATCGATGCAGACACTGTGCACCGCATTTCCGGGTTTGACATAAGACTCCACCAGGCCGGCAATGGCAGCGGTGGCGCCGTTTCGAACAGGACTGCAATTGAGAATCAGAATGTTCATGCGCGCTCACCTTTCGTCTATGATACAGATAACCGGAGAGACGTTGCCGCCTCTCCGGTGGATGGTTGGGATTACTCCTCGTCTTCGTCGTCGAAGGTGAACTCCAGGGTTTCGCCGCACTTGTCGCAGACAATGCTGCCGGACTCCAGGGTCTCCTCGTCGAAGTTGATGACATTGCCGCAGGCGCAGGTCACCTCGTAAACGGTGGTGTCCTCATCACCGAAGTCGAAGCCTTCCTCGAATTCCTCGTCCTCGTCATCCTCGGGCCAGAAATCGTCGTCTTCCTCGTCATCGTAATCGTAGTCATCGTCATCCTCATCCAGGATGTAATCCTCGATGGCGTCCAGATCCTCTTCGATCTCATCCAGCTCGTCGGAGATGGCGATGGTGGTATCTTCGATATCCACAACCTTGCGGGTCACATCTCCCAGAAGATCCACAATGGCAGCGATCATCTTTCCTTCGTTGGACTCGGTGTCCAGCTTCATGCCGTCCATCAAGCCCTTCAGATAGGCGGACTTTTCAGAAATCGTCATATCAGTAACTCCTTAATCCGATGAAAATCAAACCTTGGAACGGCCCAGGTACTCGCCGGTGCGGGTGTCGATCTGGATCTTGTCGCCCTCGTTGATGAACAGGGGCACCTTGATCTCAGCGCCGGTCTCCACGGTGGCGGGCTTGGTGACGTTGGTGGCGGTGTTGCCTGCGAAGCCGGGCTCGGTCTTGGTGACCACCAGGTCAACAAAGTTGGGAACTTCCACGCCGAAGACCTTACCCTTGTAGCTCATGATGGTGCAGACGTCGTTCTCCTTGACGAACTTGAAGGAATCGTCCAGGACATCGCCGTTCAGGGGCACCAGCTCGTAGGTCTCGCCGTCCATGAAGTAGTACAGCTCGCCGTCGTTGTAGGAGTACTCCATCTTCTTACGCTCGATGTAAGCGGTGGGGAACTTGGCAGAGGGGTTCAGGGAGGTCTCGGTCACACCGCCGGTGATGACGTTTCTCATCTTCACGCGAACGAAAGCAGCACCCTTGCCGGGCTTGACGTGCTGGAACTCGATGACCTGCATAACCTTGCCGTCCATTTCGAAGGTAACGCCGTTACGAATATCGCCTGCAGAAATCATAGTAATATCCTCCTAAGTTAGCTTCCCCAAAGGTGAGGAAAAGTATGTACAGAATTGCATCGCTTTATTTTAACCGATGAACGCGGTTTTTTCAAGGGGGAATGTGAATAATTTTACAGAATCATCAATTCCTTGGGCAGTTTTGTCAGATTTTCACAGCCATCCTCCCGCAAAACCGTCACATCTTCGATGCGAACGCCGAATTTTCCGGGCAGATAGATGCCCGGCTCGGCGGAGCAGACCGCCCCGGCGGGCAGGGGTTCGTGGTTTCTCATGTTCAGATTGGGGCTTTCGTGGATCTCCAGCCCCAGGCTGTGGCCGTAGCCGTGGCCGAAGTAATCGCCGTAGCCCGCGTCGGAAATCACCTTTCGGGCAATGCCGTCAATGGTGCTGCCGGGAACCCCCGCCCTGGTGGCGGCAATGGCCTCCTGCTGGGCCTGAAGCACAATATTGTATACCTTCCTCATTTCCTCGGTGGCATAGCCGAAGGCCACGGTGCGGGTGGTATCGGAGCAGTAGCCCTGATAGAGGACGCCAAAGTCCATGGTCAGGAAGTCGCCCTCCTGAATCACCCGGTCACCGGCGACACCGTGGGGCATGCTGGTCTTGGGGCCGGAGACCACGATGGGGTCAAAGGAAAGGCCCTGGGCGCCGTTCTTATACATGCAGTAGATCAGCTCCGCCTGGGCTTCCAGCTCGGTCATACCCACCTTCAGCCGGGGCAGCGTCTCCAGGAAGGCCGCGTCGGCAATCTGCTGAGCCTTGCGCATCCGATCCAGCTCCCAGTCCTCCTTCACGGCCCGGAAGGAACGGATGGGCTCCTGGAAGGGCACCAGTTTGGCATTCAGAGCGTCTTCAAAATGTGCCAGCTCCCCGGCGGTGAGGTAGTCCTCCTCATAGCCCAGCACGGTGACGCCGAAGTCGGAAATGGCAGCGTTCAGCAGAGCGGCGTAGTCCCGGCCCCGGCCCACATCCATGACCTCGAAGCCCCGGATGCCCTGCATGGCGGATTCGGTATAGCGGCTGTCGGTATAGTAGCGGCAGCCCTTTTTCGTGACGATGGCGATGCCCTCGGCGATGTCGAATTCCGCGCCGTAATGGCGGCTGTACCGGGAGGTCAGCAGCAGGCCGTCCACTTCCCCGTCCAGCGCTGACAGGTATTTTTCAAGATTTTTCATATCCGATTCTCCTTTTGTATGCCATGGCGATGAAGGGCACCTCCAGCACATGGCGCGCCTTCAGCCAGAAATTATGATTGTCGATGGCGCGGACCAGAATCGAAGTCACGCCTGCGCAGTTTGCGCCCAGGGTGTCCGTGTAGATCTGGTCGCCCACCAGAGCCGCCTGGGATGCAGGAATCGCGTACTTTGCCAGGCATTCCCGGATTCCCTTGGAAAAGGGCTTCCTTGCCCGGGTGATGCAGTCCAGATTCCTTTCCGCGCAGAACCGGGGCACCCGGTCGCGCCTGCTGTTGGAGACGATGCAGACCTGAACGTCGGAGCCATTCATGGCGTCCAGCCAGGCAGCCATTTTTTCGGTGGGGACATCCGTGGTGTAGGGTACGATGGTATTGTCAAAATCCAGCATCAGCAGACGGATTCCCAGGCTCTGCAGCAGCTCCGGGGTGATATCCGTCAGTTCCTCCGCAAGAACCTTCGGCAGCAGTGAAAGGGACATATCGGCCTCCGTGGAATCATAAAGTGTAAACAAAGCATCAGCTCTGGTGCCCAGCCATTATACCACGGTAAGGAGATTTTGTCCATGGCGATTCCGCATTATCTGGCAATGACGGCGGCAGAAATGGAAACGGCATCCCCCCTGCCGAAGCGGGCGGCATGGATGGCCTGCCACTTTTCCCCCTATTCCACAGGCCTTGCAAATCTGCCGGAGCAGCTTCCCGAGGGAAGTCTTCTGATCCTCAACGACCGGACTCCCATCCACAAGCATGACCCGGAGCGGATTGCGGAGGAACTGAAGACAGTTTTGGAGCGGTTTCACTGCTGCGGGCTTCTGCTGGATTTCCAGAATCCTGGGTCCGGGGAGACGGCTGTACTTGCCCGGTATCTGGCGGAAACGCTTCCCTGTCCGCTGGGAATTTCCCGGGAATACCGGGTGGACAAGGCTGCCGTGTTTCTTTCGGATGTGCCCCCCACGGTTCCCCTGGAAAGCTATCTGAAGCCCTGGCAGGGGCAAACCATCTGGCTGGAGACGGCGCTGGAGGGGCAGACCATCACCCTGACTAAAAATGGCGCGGCTTTTGAAGCCAATACCGCGTCGGATTATCTGCCTGCCCACGCCGATGCCGCGCTGCATTGCCACTATCACATCCGGCAGGAGGAGAATGCCCTGATTTTCCACACCTGGCGAACCCCGGATGACCTGAATAAGCTGCTGACAGAGGCGGAAGCCTTGGGTGTGTCCCTGGGGGTGGGGCTGTATCAGGAGCTGGGGGAAACAGCCATTGACGCAAAGGTCAATTTGTGATAGGATGAACCTGAAAAACCGGCAAGGGTCCACCTTTTCTCCTTGCCGAAATGCAGAAAGGGAATCTCCCCATGGAAGAAAAAACGATGCACTGGGCTGCGGTATGGGGCAACGCCGTCTCCATTGCCGAGCACCGACCGGAAAGCTTCGCCAGAAATATCACCCTGCGCTATCCCATCGACATTCCCTTTTCCGGGGATGCCCTGCGGTTCACCTTTGACAATTACTGCGGCTCCGAAGCCGTGAAGATTACCCGGGCCACCGTGGCGCTGGCAAACCCCAAAGCAAACAGCTACAAGGATCTGACCTGCGATGTGCTGCCCGGGAATATCGCCGACATCACCTTCGGCGGGTCTGAAAGCGTGCATATCGATGCCGGTGCTCGAATCGTCAGCGACCCTGTTCCCTTCCCGGTTCCGGCGGGCACAACGGTCTGCGTCAGCATCTATCTGGAGGACTTCACCCTGATGCAGTCGGCGGTGCTGATTACCGGGCCGCTGTCCAAGGGCTTTTTCTCCTTCGGCGATCAGACCCATGCCGCAAGCCTGCCGTTGTTTGAAACCAAGACCACCAACTGGTTCTATTTTCTCAGCAATGTGGATCTTTATACCGCGTCGGAAAACCATGCCATCATCTGCTACGGCGACTCCATCACCGCCCAGGACTGGCCTGACGATTTGAAGCTGCGGCTCCGGGAGCTGGGCTGCTGCCACACCTCCGTCATCCGCAGAGCCGCCAGCGGCACCCGGGTGCTGCGGGAATACAGCTGCATTACCTACGACTCCTACGGTCTCAAGGGCACAAACCGCTTCCACCACGAGATCCCCACCGCCGGAGCCGACGCCCTGATCATCCAGCAGGGCATCAACGACATCATCCATCCCGTGGGCGCGGATGTGAACGTATTCCGGCCCATGAGCGATCTGCCCACGGTTCCGGAGCTCATCGAGGGGCTGCGCTGGTACATAACAGAGGCGAAAAAAATGGGGCTTACGGTCTATCTCGGAACGCTGCTTCCCATCTATGGCTGGAGAACCTATGCCCCCTTCCGGGAGGAAATGCGCTGCCAGCTGAACGAATGGATGCGCAGCAACCCCGACGGCAGCCGATGCATCGACTTTGACAAAGCCGTGCGGGACAATAATCACCCGGAGCGCTTCGCCGAAGGCTATGACAGCGGCGACCACCTGCATCCCAGCAAAGCTGCCTATGGACAAATGGCGGCAGCCGTCCCTGCCCACATCCTCAGATAAAAAACATCGGATTCCCGTCAAGCCCGCGGGAATCCGATGTTTTTCATATCATATTGGGTCAAAACACAGTACGTTACCCATCGTACCGTCGATTACCCATCCAGCAGTGTGAGTTTTCCCGTGAGGACGGCGTTCTGATAATCCCGGGAGGATTCAAACCGTTCCGTCACTTCCACGCCGCCGGGGAGAAAGGCCTCCCGGTGGCTGTCGGAACCGGCGGTGACAGGCAGGTCGAACATTTTCGCGTAGAGGAAGGCGCGTTCGTTCATCTTTCTCCCCTCTTCTCCCAAATGCGAGGAATTGACGGCCTCCACTGCGTCAACATCCCGGGGGTAAAGCTGGATATGGTCCAGATAGCCCCGCTCCCGGAAGGGGTGCGCCTGCACCACAAAGCCGCCCTCCTGCCGCATGAGAGAAAGCGCCTTCCGGGTGGGCATCCGATCGATGTTTTCGTGCTCCAGGAGCCACTGCTTGTCCAGATTGTAGATCAGGAATTCTGCGCCGCTGTCATTGAACTCAAAGCCGAAGAACACCTGCAAGCCCAGTTTTTCCCCCTCGGCCCTGGCATCCTCGTAGCCGGCACAGAATCGCTCCACGCGCTGTGCCCAGGGAAGGTCCCGGGGAATGCAGGAATTGCCGTTGAAAAAATGGTCGGTTATAAAAATGCCGGTGTAGCCCGCCGCCGCGTAAGCCCGGGCCATTTCTGCGCCGGTGGAAAAGGCGCAGGCGCTGGCCTGACTGGTGTGCAAATGTGTGTCATATCGAAATCCCATACTGATTCTCCTCGCTGTGAAATATCCCGCCGATTCCGTATCTGTCTGCTTCAGGCGGATACGGGTCTTATTCTGTTTCGTAGGGCCAGTCCAGAATGCCGCCAAATTCCCGGATTCTGGTATATCCCATTTCTTCCAGCTGCGCGGCGGCGTTTTTGCTTCTTCTACCGCTGCGGCAATAGACCAGAATCAGCTGATCCTTATCGGTGAGTACCGATTCCGCCTTCTCCGAAATCTCGTAATCCGGGATCAGGATGGCGCCGGGGATATGCCCCTGCGCATACTCCTGCTCCGTGCGCACATCCAGAATCACATAGCCGGACTCCGAATCCATGAGCTTCTTTGCTTCCTCCGCCGTAATATTCATCAGCGCAGCCTCCTGTGTTTTTCCCGTCTGCTTTCCGCAGCCTGCCAAAAGCAGCGCTGCCAGCAGTACAAGCATAAATGATTTTTTCAAAGCATTCCCTCCTGATGGGATGATTGGGTTAACCGGGCAAATTGTAATTTGGCGGTGCGAATTACCACCCAGCCACAAGGGGAGGATATTATCCTCCCGCGCAGTGTAAGCCCTCAAAAAGCAATCTCGTTGGGCGAATTCGTATCTATGTCCAACATTTTCCCATTCAACCGAACACTCGGAAACCGAAACTTGGCGGGAGGCTAATAGCCTCCCATACAGTGGCCTGAGCAAAAACCTGCCTGTCAAATTACAATTAACAAGTTGCCAAGCAAGGCCGATTCCCGAAAAGTTGGCTGCCTCTCCGTTGCGAGGCAGCCAAGAAAAGGAAACTTTCTTTTTCAGATCTCCCCGGCAATCTTTCTTGCCACATGGACGCCGCTGGCGGAGGCATGGGACAGAGAGTGGGTCACGCCGGAGCCGTCGCCGATGACATAGAAGCCCTTGTGGCAGCTCTCCAGATTCTCATCCAGCTCCACCTCCATGTTGTAGAACTTGACTTCCACACCATAGAGCAGGGTATCGTCGTTGGCGGTGCCGGGGGCAATCTTATCCAGAGCATAAATCATTTCGATGATGCCGTCCAGAATCCGCTTGGGAAGCACCAGGCTCAGGTCGCCGGGGGTGGCAGCCAGGGTGGGGGTGACCAGGCCTTCCTCGATCCGCTTTTCGGTGCTGCGGCGGCCTCTCACCAGATCGCCGAACCGCTGGACAATGACGCCGCCGCCCAGCATATTGGAAAGCCGGGCAATGCTCTCGCCGTAGCCGTTGCTGTCCTTGAAGGGCTGGGAGAAGTGCTTGGCAACCAGCAGGGCGAAGTTGGTGTTCTCCGTCCGGCGGGCAGGGTCTTCGTAGCTGTGGCCGTTGACGGTGATGATGCCGTTGGTATTCTCATTGACCACGATGCCGTAGGGGTTCATGCAGAAGGTGCGGACATTGTCCTCAAACTTCTCGGTGCGGTAGACAATTTTGCTCTCATAGAGCTCGTCGGTGAGGTGGGAGAAAATCACCGCAGGCAGCTCCACCCGGACGCCCAGGTCCACACGGTTGGAGCTGGTGCCGATCTTCAGATCCCGGCAGACCTGCTCCATCCACTTGCTGCCGCTTCTGCCCACGGAGGCGATACACTCCCGGCAGGTGTCGGTTCTGTCCTTGGTGTGGACGGCATAGCCGCCCTCAATCTTTTCAATGCTGATGACGGGGGTTTCAAAGAAGAACGCCACCTGATCCTTCAGCTCGTCATACAGCTGCTCCAGCACCACCAGATTGATATCCGTACCCAGATGGCGGACGGAGGCATCCAGCAGCTTCAGCTTATTCTGCATACATTTTTTCTTCAGGGCGGTGCCGGTGGTGGAGTACAGCTTGGTGCCCGCGCCGCCGTGGGACATGTTGATTTCGTCCACATAGTGCATCAGGTCAATGGCCTGCTTACGGCCAATGTGCTCATAGAGGGTGCCGCCGAAGTCATTGGTGATGTTGTACTTGCCGTCGGAAAAAGCGCCCGCGCCGCCGAAGCCGCTCATAATTGAGCAGGTGCGGCAGCCGATACAGCTTTTGACCTTCTCGCCGTCGATGGGGCACCGGCGTTTTGCCAGGGCATAGCCCGCTTCAAACACCGCCACCTTGCAGCCGGGCTTCCGCTTCATCAGCTCATAGGCCGCGAAAATGCCGCCGGGGCCTGCGCCCACAATTATTACATCATAATCCATTGGTTTTTCCTCCGGTTCTCATTGATAGTTCCATTTTACCGCATGACGGGATACTTTTCAAGCGGATTTCTCTTCCTTTTGCCCTGTCAAGACCTCCTGGCGGTGCTTCTTTTCACCGGAATCGATGACGGCGCCCAGTGCAAAGCCGACGGCCATGCCCAGCACCATGCCTATGCTCATGTTTCCGGCAGACACCCCCAGGGACATACCGCAGCACATGCCCAGCATCATATAGACCACGGACATCTGAGCCATCTGCTTTTCCCGGCGAAACCGCGGTCCTTCCTCCCCCACTGTCCCCGTGGGTTTGAAGCCCAGCTTCCGCAGTACCGCCTGGGAGGCAGCGTTGTCCGCCAATGTCTCCGCCTCCACCACATAGACATCCTTCTGGGAAAAGGCCCACTCCAGCAGTACCCGGGCTGCCTCGGTCATGTAACCCTGGCCCCGGTATGACTCATCCAGACCATAGCCCCATTCCACAGTTCCGTTCTGCTGGGGGCCCTTGAAGCAGATATCTCCGATGGCGATGCCGTTCTCTTTCAGCGTGATACTCCAGGGGGTATACCAAAGCCAGTCCTCCGGGTGGCTTCTGCAGCCCTCCAGCATCTGGGTATAGGCCTTCCGCTCTTCTCCTTGCGCCATCTGAAGGATCTTCTGCTCCAATTCCTTCAGCGGCATGGGGCGCAGGATCAGGCGTTTTGTTTTCAGAATGATCTCTTTCGCCATAGCGAATCCACTCCCTATTCTTCCGAAACCGCAATGTCCAGTCCCAGCTCCTGGGGCAGGAACCGGGGGCAGACGCTCTCGGAGGTGACAATGACCGAAGCTGCCAGGTGGGCGCCGATCTCACAGGCTTCCCGCAGATTCTTGCCATAGGTCAGGCCGATGGACACACCGGCGCAGAATGCGTCTCCCGCTCCCGCGGTATCCTTCACATGGACGCGGCGGGCCGGGCAAAATCCCTTGTCGCCGGATTTTGACGCATAGACCGCACCGTCGCCGCCCATGGTGACGATGAGATTGCTGATCTGGGCTGCCCGGGCCTTTTCGGAGATGATCTCCACCATTTCCTCCACGGTCTTCCCGGTATAATCCGCAGAAAACAGCATCCCCGCCTCCTGCAGATTGCATACAAAGCAGTCCACGCTCATCAGGAAATCCCTTCGCTCCAGGGCGATGCTCATATTGGCAACCACGGCATAGACCTTCTTGCCGTACTGCTTTGCCAGCTTAAAGACCCGCTTGACGATCTCCTTATCAATATCGATCTCGATGACCACACTGTCGGCATTGCGGAAAATCTCATCGCCGTATTCATCCAGAATGTCGGCAATGGGCATCAGATCCGGGCGTTTGGAAATGGATGCGGCCACATCGCCGTCGTTGTCGAAGACCACCAGCCAGGTGCCCATGCCGTCGTCGGTTTTGCGGATGTAATCCGTATTCACCTTGTGGCTTTTCAGCTTGCGCAGGACATCCTCACCAGCGCCGCTCCTGTCCACAAGGCTGACAAAGGTGGGGCGCAGCTCGCAGTTGGCGATATCCTCCGCCACGTTCCGGCCCACGCCGCCATGGACCTGCTCCACCCGGCCCACATTGCGTCCGGTGGGAATGAATGCTGCCTCCGGGAAGCCCTTGATGTCCACAAACACCGCGCCGATGACCACAATACCCATGTTACGTCTCTCCTGTCCGTTTCCTGCATTCCGCTGTAGAATGCCGGTCCCCTTTTTGTCGATTATACCACATCTTACCCGTTTTGCAACCGGATGTTCCGCTTTTCCTCCACTTCCATTTTCGTAGGAAATGTGGTATACTCTCCCCGGAAAACACATGGAAGGAAATTGAAACGACTATGCAGACAATTGCTGAAATTCTCTCCTCTGAGCTGAATCAGAAGCTGGAATATGTTCAAAACGTCATCACGCTCATCGACGAAGGCAACACCATTCCCTTCATTGCCCGCTACCGTAAGGAAATGCACGGAACCATGGACGATACCACCCTGCGCACTCTGGAAACCAGGCTCACCTACCTGCGCAATCTGCAGGAACGCCGGGATGAGGTCAAAAAGGCCATCGAAAACCAGGGAAAGCTCACCGGGGAGCTGTCCGACGCCATCGACGCCGCCGCAACCATGACCGAGGTGGAGGATCTCTACCGTCCCTACAAGCAGAAGCGCCGCACCCGGGGCTCCATGGCCAGGGAAAAGGGGCTGGCTCCCCTGGCGGAGATGATTTTTGCCCAGGACGGACAGGACCCGGCGAAGCTGGCTCAGGACTTTGTGGACCCGGAAAAGGGCGTCAATTCCCTTGAAGAAGCCCTCGCCGGAGCCAATGACATCATTGCGGAAGACCTTTCCGACAACGCCGACATCCGGAAGGCACTGCGTGAGCTGGTGATGCGCCGGGGCAGTCTAAACTGCAAGGCCGACGATGCCGAAGCCGAAAGTGTCTACACTCTGTACTACGATTTCTCCCAGCCCATTTCCCGGCTGCTGGATCACCAGATCCTCGCCATCAACCGGGGCGAAAAGGAGGGCATTCTGAAGCCCGCCGTCACCCTGCCCGGAAACGAGGGTGCAGCCCTGGTCTGCCGCGCCGCGCTGAAGCCCGGCCTGCAGGTCTCCAGCTTTGTGCGCTCCGCTGCCGAGGATGCCTATGAAAGGCTGATCTTCCCCTCCATCCAGCGGGAAGTCCGGGGCGAACTCACCGACCGCGCCTGTCAGGGAGCCATCCGCAACTTCGCCCTGAATCTGAAGCCTCTGCTGATGCAGCCTCCCGTGAAGGGCTTTGTCACCATGGGCCTGGATCCCGGCTACCGCAACGGCTGCAAGGTGGCCGTGGTGGATGCCACCGGAAAGGTGCTGGACACCGGTGTGGTGTACCCCACCTTCAACGAACGCAAAAAGCAGGAGGCCATCTCCATTCTTTCCGGCATGATGCGCAGACACAACGTCCGCCACATCGCCATCGGCAACGGCACTGCCTCCCGGGAGACCGAGGCCATGGCCGTGGAGATGCTGCGTTCCTTTCCCGAGGCCAGCTATATGATCGTCAACGAAGCCGGCGCCTCGGTCTACTCCGCCTCCCCCCTGGCCGCCGAGGAATTCCCGGAGTATGATGTGAACCTGCGCTCCGCGGTGTCCATCGCCAGACGGCTTCAGGACCCCCTGGCAGAGCTGGTGAAAATCGATCCCAAAGCCATCGGTGTGGGACAGTATCAGCACGACTGCCCCCAGAAGGAGCTGGACGCCGCCCTGGGCGCTGTGGTGGAGGACTGCGTCAACGCCGTGGGCGTGGATGCCAACACCGCTTCCCGGAGCCTTCTGGAGCAGGTCTCCGGCCTCACCGCCGCCACCGCAAAGAACATCGTTGCCTACCGGGAGGAAAACGGCCCCTTCACCAGCCGGAGCCAGCTGAAAAAGGTTCCCAAGCTGGGCCCCAAGGCATTCGAGCAGTGCGCCGGCTTCCTGCGGATTCCCGAGAGCAAGGAAATTCTGGACAACACCGGCGTCCACCCGGAGTCCTATCCCGCTGCCAAGGCCCTGCTGAAGCTGCTTAGCTGCAGCGACATGACTGCTCTGCCGGAAAAGCTGCGGGAATTCGGCACCGCCAAGGCCGCCCAGAGCTGCGGCGTGGGAGAACCGACCCTCATCGACATTGCCAAAGAGCTCTCGAAGCCCGGCCGGGACCCCAGAGATGAGCTCCCCGCTCCCATCCTGCGCAAGGATGTGCTGGAAATGAAGGATTTGAAGCCCGGCATGGAGCTCACCGGAACCGTGCGGAATGTCATTGACTTCGGTGTCTTTGTGGACATCGGCGTCCATCAGGACGGTCTGGTGCACATCTCCGAGGTGGCCGACCGCCGCCTGCGCCATCCCAGTGAGGCCGTGAAGGTGGGCGATGTGGTGAAGGTCGTGGTGCTGGGCGTGGACGAAAAACGCCGCCGCATCAGCCTGAGCATGAAGCAGGCAGGGAAAAAGAAGACATCCTGAGCCGCTACGCGCATGGTGTCACTTCTCCCATTAAATTGTAACATTTTTTGTAACCCTTGACACGATTCGTAACTCGTTGTATAATGGAACAAAAAATTTCCCTGAATGGTGATACTTTATGAAGAAAGTCGTTCGAATCCTTCTCCCGATTCTCATGGCAGCCCTGGTGGTTGGCAGCATCGGATGGTATCTGTTTGTCTATGACCGGGATTTCACCCGGGATATGCTCCTGCGGGAGGCCAGAGTCAATGACATGCGCGGCAACACCGCCGTTTCCGCCTGGTTCTACAACATGGCCTATGCCCACTCCGGCAACGATAAGGCTGTTGCCATCGAGCTTGCCAACCAGTATAAGGCCGCGGGAAACTACACCAAGACCGAGGTCACTCTGTCCAAAGCCATCCAGGACAGCCCCAGCGCCGACCTCTACGCCGCCCTGTGCCGCACCTATGTGGAGCAGGATAAGCTCATGGATGCGGTGGCACTGCTGAACAACATCCCCGATGAAGCCATCCGCTCCGAAATTGACCGCCGCCGTCCCAGCGCCCCCACCGCGGCGCAGACCCCCGGCTTTTACAACCAGTACATCAGCATCGATCTGATGTCCACCTCCGGCCGGATCCTGTACACCACCAATGGCGAATACCCTTCCATCCAGGACGAGCCCTTCTCCGCCGCCATCAAGCTGCCCGCAGGCGAGACCATCATTTACTGCCTCAGTGTGGATGACAACGGTCTGGTGAGTCCGCTGAGCGTTCTGGGCTATACCGTGGGCGGCGTTGTGGAGCCTGCCGTATTCATGGATGCCGAGATGGAGTTTGCCATCCGTGATACCCTGGGAATGAACTATGAGGATCCCCTCTACACCAATGACCTGTGGGGCATTACAGATCTGGTGGTACCCAATAACATCTGGACGCTGGAGGATCTGTCCAAGCTGCCCCAGCTCAAGTCCCTCACCGTCCACAACGCCCAGCTGACCACCCTGTCGGACATCGCCGCCCTGACCGAGCTGGAATCCCTGGACCTCACCGGCTGCACCTTCCCCATTGACGATCTGGAACTGCTGAAGCAGATTCCCGGGCTGAAGAAGCTGGTCCTTTCCGACTGCGGCATCAGCACCATCGCCGGTCTTGCCGGTCTGGACAATCTGACTTACCTGGACATCAGCAAGAATACCGTCCGCAATCTGGACCCCATCCGCTCCATGGAGGGCATGCAGGAGCTGTATCTGCAGCACAATGCCGTCACCTCCCTGGAGGCGCTGACGCTGATGTACAGCCTTGATAAGCTGGATATTTCCTTCAATGCCGTGTACGATCTGACTCCCCTGGGTGCCTGCGCCAACCTGACATGGCTGGATGCTTCCAACAACCAGCTGACCAATGTGGCCGGTCTGACCGCGCTGTCCCGGCTGACCCACCTGGCTCTGGACTATAATCAGCTCAGCTCCGTGGCTCCTCTGGGCGGCTGCATCCAGCTGGTGGAGCTGAGCATCAGCAACAATCAGCTGTATGATATTTCCGCGCTGGCTTCCCTGTCCAATCTGGAGATCTTCGACTTCTCCTATAACAGTGTTGCCGACCTTCCCGGCTGGAGCAGCTCGGGCAGCGCCCTGCGGAAGATCGAAGGAGCCTACAACGGCTTGACCAACGTCTTCTGCCTTGGCGGTATGCCCAACCTGACCTACGTCTCCCTGGACTATAACCACCTGAGCGACATCAACGTTCTGGCTGACTGCCCGAATCTGGTGCAGGTCAATGTATACGGAAATGAGGTCACCGATGTCTCCGCCCTGACCGACCGGCAGATCATCGTCAACTACAATCCTGCCTGATCCCATTCACCATCAAAAACCCTGGCCGTCTCCCCCAAGGAAGACAGCCAGGGTTTTTCCAATGGAATGAATCGATTGATGGGAATCGGTGTGTAACGGAAATATTCGTCCAGCCTCCCGTCAGGCTGGTTCGCTGCGTGTTTCGGTGAATGATACCATGCCGGACGCAGTGCGGATTCGCCCAACAATTCCAAACAAGTCGGGTCATACCGCGCGGGAGGATACTATCCTCCCCTACAGCAGTGAGGCAAAATGTCAGGTGCGCCCCAATCAACCGCCCAGCCAATGTAGGGGAGGATATCATCCTCCCGCTTTTGTTGTTGTGTTTGCGTGCTCCGATAAATGGAACCATGCCGGACGCGGTGCGGATTCGCCCAACATTTCCAAACAAGTTGGGTCATACCGCGCGGGAGGATACTATCCTTCCCTGCAATGGCTGGGCAAAAAAGAAAAAGCACATGCAAGGAAGCATGTGCTTTTTGGCGACCCGGAACGGACTCGAACCGTCGACCTCCAGCGTGACAGGCTGGCGTGCTAACCGACTGCACCACCGGGCCAACTCGACAGTAATAGGATTATATCATACCAATTCCGATTTGTAAAGAGAAAATTTTACAAACTTTGAAAAAGAAAAAACCAACCGAAATCGGTTGGTTTTCTGGAGCGGGTGACGAGGCTCGAACTCGCTACCTCCACCTTGGCAAGGTGGCGCTCTACCGGATGAGCTACACCCGCATCGGAACGTGGATTATTATAGCACTTTTCCCCGATTTGTCAATACTCTTTTTTTCTTTTTTCATATTGGGTTTTCGCCACATTGGAAAAGGAGCTCACCGACTGCCTGATTGCAATTGCTCTTTGCCTTTCAATGCCCTTTCCGGCATTGCCGGAGGAAATCGGATAACCGGAGTATTCCTTAAGGCAACACCGCACAATGGGAGCGGCGGGCTTCGGCGGATCTTTTACCCCAATCGTGCAGTATGAAAAATGGGAAATACACAAAGTATTCCCACATTTTCCATACTTTCGCTTGGTTCAAAATCTCACGCCGAATCTCCTTGTCTCCATTATGCGGCGCTGCCTTAAAAAATCGTATAAAAGGCATTTGGGGTGTTGACAAACCGGTCTAAATGATGTAGACTATTTGTAATCTACATCACGTAAACCAGAGGAGTGATCCAGATGGAAGAACTGAGACTTGGCCTTGTCGAAAGAAAATTTGCTGACATCATTTGGAAAAATGAACCGCTCCACTCCCGGCAGTTGGTTGCCCTGTGCGAAGCGGAGCTGGGATGGAAGAAGTCCACCACATATACCGTCCTGAAACGGCTGTGTGAAAAGGGAATCTTCTGCAACGAGAATGGAACAGTCCAATCGCTCATGAGTAAGGAAGAGTTCAACGCCGCCCAGAGCGAACAGTTTGTGGACAGTACCTTCGGCGGGAGCCTGCCTGCTTTTTTGGCCGCGTTTACCAAACGCAAGCAGTTGTCCGATTCTGAGCTTGCGGAAATCCAGAAGATGATTTCCCAAATAGGAGGAAAATGACATGTATGCGGCCTTTGTCAAATTTCTGAACATGAGCGCTGCCGCCGGGATTCTCATTGCGTTGGTCTGTCTGCTTCGGCTGGTAATGAAACGGGTGCCAAAGAAGTACATCTGTCTCCTTTGGGGAATCGTTGCCCTGCGGCTGATTTGCCCGGTCAGCATTTCCTCTCCTGTATCTGTTTTTAACTACATCGGACATCCGTCCCAAAGCAGTGGGCAGATTGCCTATATTCAGTATAACGGAAAATCGGAAAAACCCATGGGGCAGCTGCCTGGTTTGGGCACCAACACGGTTGCCACAGACAGTACAGCGGTTACGGAACAGAGTCCGAATTTTTACCTGCCCACTGCCATGGGAATCTGGGCAACGGGCATGGCTGCAATGGTGCTGTATACAGTGCTTGGCTATTGGCGCGTCCGGATGCAGGTGCGGGAGGCCATCCCCCTGGACAGGCGGAATATTTTCATCTGTGATGGAATCTCCACGCCCTTTATTCTGGGTATCCTGAGCCCCGGAATCTATCTTCCCTCCAGCCTGAACGCAGAACAGCAGCGCAGCGTCATTGCCCACGAACGGGCCCACATTGCCCGGCTGGATCACTGGTGGAAGCCCATTGGCTTTCTCCTGCTGGGTGTGCATTGGTTCAATCCTCTGGTTTGGGTTGCCTATGCGCTGCTCTGCCGTGACATTGAAATGGCCTGTGATGAAAAGGTCATTTCCAAAATGACCCCGGAGCAAAAGCAGACCTATTCCACGGTGCTGCTGACCTGCTCCATGCCGAGGAAAGCCATTACTGCCTGTCCGCTGGCCTTCGGTGAGACCGGTGTGAAGCATCGCATCAAAGGAATTCTGAATTACAGAAAGCCCACCGCATGGATTGCCGCTGCATCGCTGACGGTTTGCCTGTGCGTGGCTGTACTGTTCCTGACCGACCCTGTAAAAGCGGAAGCCTCCGGCGAATCCCTGACTGTCAGCTACGGCGATCTGTCGTTCACCCTTCCGCAGTTGTTTCATTGCTACGATAATTCCGATATTACCTATGACGGACGAGTGGTCGGCGGTATGAAGCGCTATAGCATGGAATTAGGGCAGCTGCTCTCCGGCATGGGCTGGATACGGACACTTGGTTTTTCGGAATGGGAAATGGAAAACATCCGGGTGAATGCCGGCGGTTCGGATGGAGGTCCCTATTTCATCGAGTTTCTCAGCGATGTTCCCCAGGGAGAAGACTTGACATTGCATAACATCCACAATCTTTTCTACTACGAAGGCAGCCTATACGACCTGTGGCTGGATGCTCTGAAAGTGGATTCTGGCACCCGGAATCAAATACTCAGCACCGTTCATTTGGGCAGTACGATTCCAAGCGGTACCATCAGCAAAACCGATGCGGATATCAATACGCAATATAGGACTTTCTACTATCCAATAGATGCTGCGTGCAATCTCTACAGTTCCCCCGGTGCGGGTGCCCGGGTGGTTGGCATTCTTTCTGCGCAGGAACGGTTTCTCGTCCTGCGGGAGGAAAACATAGCCAATGTCCGATGGGCCTACGGAACCAGTCAGGACCAAAACATTTTGGGCTGGCTGAAACTGGATGAATCTTCGCTTGTATCGTATGCCGCACAAGCAGAAGCTGTGCAGGAAATACCCACAATCGTATCCGGAAGCACTGACGCAAAAACGCCTTTGGAAGAAGAAACCGGCGCGGACATCATCAAAGCAGCAATGGCAAGCAACAAGATCACCTGCGGCATCTGTGGAGGTACAGTGGCGTGGAACCTCGACAGAACCGTCACCACGTCGGATACCCATCCATATTTCACCTATGATTCCGAAGGAAAATGGGCAGAGCAGGAATGTACCTTCTTTGTAACAACAAATTATGAAAAATATGTATGCACGAGTTGTGGAACACAGTTGGTGGAGAACTCTGTTATTGCAAGTGAGGTTCATCAGGATTGTGGTGCCTAACATAATGGAAAGCACGAAAAAATCTGTGATAAGGAGGCGGTTCCATGCTTTCTCTCTATTTGCTGCGTTCCCTCAAGCGCAGGCCCTTGCGGCATCTTTCCTTAATATGGCTTTTGATGTGTGCATTTCTTTTGCCCCTGGTGGTTTCCATCTATCGGGACAGCCTGGTCTATGGCGTCAGGCTTCAGGATTTTGATTTTCACAAGGGGCAAGCCATTCACATTTCCGGCGCACAGCCAGAGGATACCGCATGGTTTCAGGATATAGACGGACTGACCGCCCCCTATTACGAAGACGGAACCATCTACATGACCTACGATTCCGGGGAATCCGAAGAACGCTATCAGGATGTCCATGAGCAGGTTGCGCTTACCAATTTGCTCAAATCCAAGGCCCGCCAAAGCAACCAGGCCTTGGAGGTTATGTTTTACGACATCGATCACAGCGGGCTGAACGATCCCTATATGAAAACGACCCTGGGAAAAATGCAGCTGATGAACCTGGCGCTGCTTTTGTTTGCCGGACTGATTGTTCAGGCTGCTTATCGGAATCATATAGAATCTTTTTCCCGGGAATTGGCCGATATTCTGGCAATGGGCGCCACAAAAGGACAGACGATCGGAATGTTCCTGATGGAATTTTTGCTGGTGTTTCCGCTGTCCTCCGCCGGTGCCATCGGAATCTCTTATGCGGTTATGCATCTATTGTATGAAAAGTATCTGGGAAACACGGCCGCTTCCGCTGCCATTTGGCGGGTCTTCCGCATGGACCCGGGGAGCACGGCTCTGCAAATCGGTTTCTATCTGCTGGTTTGCCTTGGGGCAATGCTGTATGCGCTGCTGAAAAAGCCCTCCCAAACGCGCATTGCAAAGCCGCGAAAGGCTGCGTCACTGCCACGGCTCTGGATGCAGCGCACAAAGGCACCCTTTGTGTCCTGCCTTGCCATTCTGATTCCGCTGTTTGCGGCTTTTGTGATACTGTTCAATCAGTATCTTGGTACTTATGCCAAAACGGTGTACCGTTCTCAGGATGCTCAGATTATTGTAGAATCCTCTGCAATGAGGCAGCTTTCGCAGGCAGAACTGGATTCCATTTCCGCCATTCCCGGGGTCAACCGCATTGAGCCAACCTGGGATTTATCAGAGCCTTATATGCTCAGTACTCCTGCCCAAAACACGCTGATGGTCTCCATCCATCTTTCAGAGGAACTCCCGGAAGGAAGTCCCGAATTGGAGAAGTATCAGTTTCTTACCGATCTTCCTGAATCCATGGAAAGTGAGGAATCCTATTATCTCTACCGTATCTTAACGCCCATGGATGCCGCTGAGGTCACACTGGCTCAGCGGATCGTCCGGGAGGGTGACGAAGGAAGCGCCGTCAATGTATTTATCACCAAAGAACTGATGCAGGAGCTTGCCGGAGGCTATAACAGATGGATCGTGCACACCTCCGCCAGCCGGGCATCCCAAGTGGAAGAAGAACTCCGACGCAGCCTTCCTGCATCGTTTGACATATTGAATTATCAGAACTATGTGGATACCACCATTTTGCAGCAGGAGGGAAACCTGTGGCTGCTCAGCTGGGTTTTCTGCATTCTGATGATTGTTGCCATGCAGATCGTCTGGGTGCGTCTTTCCAAATATGTCCGGGACTGCGGCCCCATGCTGCGGATCATCCGGCAGGTCGGTGCCTCCCGAAAGCAGCTTTCCCGTCTGATTCCGGTGCGTTATGGCGCGATCCCCGCCGCCCTGATGCCATTTTTGATCGCCATTCCCTGGGCGTGGCTGGATGCTTCCGGAAACGACCGGCCGTTCATCGTCTCGGCCCCGGTGATTGGCATCTATCTCGCCATTGCGATGCTGGCGATTATAACGTTCTGGCTGCCGGTGAAGGTGACCCTCAAAAAAGTTCTGAAATAAGGAAAGGAGCATCCCGATGTCATTGTTTGAAGTGAAAGACCTGTGCCGCACCTTCCGGCAGGGCGATACGGACATTCATGCCGTGGATCATGTGAGCTTCTCCATGGAAACCGGGGAAATGGTGGCAATCGTCGGCCAGTCCGGTTCCGGAAAGACCACCCTGCTGAACCTGCTGGGGGGAATCGACAAGCCGACCTCCGGCAAGGTGCTGCTGGATGGACAGGACATCCATTCCCTTTCCGACGAAGAATCCGCAAAGCTCCGCCGCAGGAAAATCGGATACATCTATCAGGATTTCAAGCTGCTGCCGATCCTGACGGCGAAGGAGAATATCCTCCTCCCCGCCACCCTGGACGCAAAGAAGATACCTTCATCTGAGGTTCGCGCCCTGGCAGACCGGCTTGGCATCGGCAACCGATTAAATCACCTGCCGTCCCAATTGTCCGGCGGGCAGCGGCAGAGAGTGGCAATCGCCAGAGCTCTCATCAATCAGCCTTCCATTCTTCTGGCAGACGAGCCAACGGGTAATCTGGACAAAGCATCCGCTCGGGAAATCCTGGAGGTGCTGCTGAAGCTCCATCAGGAGGGAAACACCATCCTTCTGGTCACCCACGAAGAGAGCTTTGCCGATCTGTGCCCACGGAAGATTACGCTGAGTGATGGAAGGATTCTTTCCGATGTTCGCAGATAATGTTGCCGTGGTGATCTTCAGACAGGTTATCGGGTTTTGTAAGCACATGGGCTAAGCATAATTTTGCGAAGTGCATTACCCCCCCCGAAAAAACTACTGTTTTGGTGGGCTATCAGCCTCCCGCCACTTGATGAATTTTGCGTGTTTGGTTGAATGGTTCTTTGTCCTAAATTGTACGGATTCGCCCAACAAAGTACATACTTGGGGAGTTTTACTGCACGGGAGGATACTATCCTCCCCTACACTGGCTGGGTGGCAATTTCCCCGCCAAATTCCAATTTCACAATCAGCCTATGAAACCGATTATTTGCAGCTCTGAGCGTATATTTTTAACACCACAAGAGTATCGGAATAACGGCTGCGTTCCGTCCCGCAAAAGAAAACAGCGGATTGACTTTGGGAAGGCGCGAAGCTATACTATTTATAATATAAACGGAATCCCCTACTATTCGGAGGCTTCCGGATGAAGAAAGGATCCGTTGCTTTCCCAGAAGAGCCGAGCGAATAATCGTATTTAGGAGGTAGATTGTAAAATGAAAGTCGTGTTATTGGAAGGGCTGGGCGTTTCCGATCAGGTGATCCAGCAGCACGCCCGGAAGCTGGAAGCCATGGGGCATACCTTTGCGGCTTATCCGAAGAACGCCGATCCCCAGGTTCAGGTGGAGCGAAGCCGTGACGCGGACGTCATCATGCTGGCCAACATGCCCCTGTCCCCCGCTGTGCTGGAGGAGGCCAAGTCCCTGAAATTCATCGATGTGGCCTTCACCGGTGTGGATCACATCCCCATGGCGGAGGCAAAGCGGCTGGGCATCGCCGTCAGCAACGCCTCCGGCTACGCCACCCAGGCCGTGGCAGAGCTGTGCATCAGCTTCATGATTTCGCTGCTGCGGAACGTCCCCCAGACCGAGGTACGCTGCCGGAATGCCGGCACCAAGGACGGCCTGGTGGGCAATCTGCTGTGGGGGAAGACCGTGGGCATCGTGGGCGCCGGCGCCATTGGCAGGAAGGTGGCCGCTCTCTGCAAGGCCTTCGGCTGCACCGTCCTGGCCTACAACCGAAGCACCGTCACCGACCCCGCCATCGATGCGCAGGTGTCTCTGGAGGAACTGCTGCAGCGTGCAGATATTGTTTCCCTCCACTGTCCCCTGACGGCAGCTACAAAGGGCATGATTGGCAAGGAGCAGCTTGCCCTGATGAAGAAAAGCGCCATCCTCATCAACACCGCCAGAGGCGGCGTTCTGGATTCCGCAGCGCTGGCCGATGCGTTGGAGCGCGGCGAAATCGCCGGAGCGGCCTGCGACGTCTTTGAGACGGAGCCTCCCCTGCCCACCGACCATCCCCTGCTGCACTGCCCCAACACCATCGTCACGCCCCACATCGCTTTTGCCTCCGTGGAGTCCATGGAGCAGCGGGCGGACATTGTGTTCCAGAACCTCTATTCCTGGCTGGATGGGAAGCAGGTCAACGCAGTCTGATACTAGTTTTTCATAAAACGGTTAAATACCGTTTTATGAGACCGCAGTCTTGCGGTCAGCGGCATCGCCGCTAAAAAACGTAGTCCATACATTTCTCACCGCCACTGGCGGTCTGCGCGATAAGCGCAGGATAAAATGGTATTAACCATTTTATCGAGAAATAGTATGATGCCATCAGGCAGCCCGGCAACCATTGAATCGCGCAAAAAACTGCCCCTCATGATTTCCGAAAATCATGAGGGGCAGTTTTTATGGAGCGGGTGACGAGGCTCGAACTCGCTACCTCCACCTTGGCAAGGTGGCGCTCTACCGGATGAGCTACACCCGCGAGGGACATGAGCTATTATAGCACGTTCCCAAGATTTGTCAACAGTTTTTTATAGGCCGTCTTTGGAATACCGGGAGAAGCCGTCGCCCAAAACCTGGTGGGCCTCCTGGACGATGACGAAGGCATTCTCATCAAATTCCATGACCAGCTCCTTCAGCTCCGCAAGCTGGCGTTTTTTCACCACCGCCAGAACCACCTTTTTCCGGGTACGGCTGTAATAGCCCTCGCCGTCCAGGAAGGTGGCTCCCCTGCCCAGTCTGTCGCAGATCTCCCTGGCGATTTCCTCCGGGGCATCGGAGATAATCAGCGCCACCTTGGAATAGTCAAACCGGTAGACCACAATATCCATGACCTGGCTGCAGATGAACACCGCAATTCCGCTGTACAGTGCCTTGCTGATATCCCCGAAGACGATACCGGTCAGGGCAACCACCATGCCGTCAAAGCACAGGGATATGGTTCCGATGGGAACATTGCGGTAGCGCAGCTTCAGCAGCCTGACCAGAATGTCGGAACCGCCGGTGGAGGTGCCGCTGGCAAAGACAACGCCCAGGCCCAGGCCGCACAGCAAACCGCCATACAGGGCGCTGACCAGAATGTCACATTGGGGAAAGGGGATCATGGCAACGGCATCGATCAGCACGCTGCTCAGAACCATGCCCAGCAGCGAACCGGCAAAGAATCGTTTGCCGATGCGGATGCCGCCTGCAATGAACAGCGGCAGGTTGAAAACCACCGTAAACGATCCGACGCTGCCGACGCCCAGCACATGGACCGCGATCTGTGCCAGACCGGAAAGACCGCCGGTATTGATCTCATTGGGCGCAAGAAACAGGCTGAAGCCCAGTGCGAACAGCGCGCTGCCCACAACCGTCGCCGCAATCCATCCGTATTTCTTCCAAAAAGCTGCCATAGCAAACTTCCTTCGCACTTATTTTACATCTCCAGCGTCTGCTGTTTCTCCTGCATATCCTCGCTCTTCAGCAGTGCGCCGGCGGCGGGAATGGTCTTCATGCGGTAGCGGCTCTGATTCTCGATGCCGCTTTCCTCCAGCAGCAGCGCATTGCTGAGCACCGCCTTCTTCTTTAAGGTCATCACCGCCACGCCCTGGGTATTCCGGGTGGTCTTGGGCAGCAGCTGGGCCGTGGAGAAGATCATGGCTCTGCCGTCGCTGGAATACAGCGCCACCTGGGCGTCGGCATCCAGCGCAAGCACCTTCACCAGCGGGCTCTTGTCGCTGTAGGCGCCGGTGAGCTTCTTGCGGTTGGTCTTGGTCTCGTAGGCGCTGAGGGGCACCCTGGCAGCCTTGCCGTTTTCAAAGAAGAACACCACAAAGCCCTTGTAATCCCCGGCAAAAACAACGCTGCGGACACTCTCCCCCGGGTCCATCCCCAGCTTCTGGGGCAGGAAATCGCCGAGAACGGAGGCCTTGCTGTCCTCAAAGTCGCTGAGGCGGGATTTGTAGCACTGGAACTGGTCGGTGAACACCAGGATTTCCATCTTATTGGTGGTTTCTCTGGAGAAGAGCAGGCTGTCGCCCTCCTTGAATTTCTGCTCGCCGCTCATGCGCAGAGACTGGGCGGTGATTTTTTTCAGGTAGCCCTCCTTCGAGAGGAACACGGTGACGGGATAGTCGGGAATCTCCTCGGTTTCCTCCTCCGGCTCTGCCTCCGCCGCCTGATAGACGATTTCGGTTTTCCGGGGCTGGCCGTACTTTTCGGAAACCTGCTGCAGCTCCTTGATGATAACATTTTTCAGACGGCGGGAGCTGCCCAGGGTGTCCTTCATATCGGCAATCTCCTGCTCCAGCTGGCTGATGGCCTTCGTCTGCTTCAGGATATATTCTTTGTTGATGTTGCGCAGCTTAATCTCCGCCACATAATTTGCCTGAACCTCATCGATGCCAAAGCCGATCATCAGATTGGGGACAACCTCGTTTTCCAGCTCGGTTTCGCGAATAATGGCAATGGCCTTGTCGATATCCAGCAGGATGCGCTCCAGGCCCTTCAGCAGATGCAGCCGCTCCTCCCGCTTGCCGATCTGGAAATACAGGCGGCGCTTGACGCAGTCGATACGCCATGCCGTCCACTCCTCCAGAATTTCTCCCACACCCATGACTCTGGGCATACCGGCAATGAGGATGTTGAAATTGCAGGCAAAGCTGTCCTGCAGGGGCGTCATGCGGAAGAGCTTCTGCATGAGCTTTTCGGGGTCAACACCGCGCTTTAAGTCGATGGTCAGCTTCAGGCCGCCCAGGTCGGTCTCATCGCGCATGTCGGCAATCTCCTTGATCTTTCCGGCCTTGATGAGCTCCGCCACCTTGTCCATGATGACCTCCGTGGCGGTGGTATAGGGGATTTGCGTGATCTCGATGAGGTTGCCTTCCTTTTCGTAATGCCACTTTGCCCGGAGCCGGAAGCTTCCGCGGCCGGTGGCATAGACCTCCCGGGTGGCTGCCTCGTCGAAGAGAAGCTCCGCGCCGGTGGAGAAATCAGGGCCCGGCAGCGTCTCCAGAATGTCGTGCTCGGGGTTCTTCATCAGGGCGATGGCGGTGTCGCAGACCTCCTTCAGATTGAAGGAGCAGATGTTGCTGGCCATGCCCACGGCGATGCCCTGGTTGGCACTGACCAGCACATTGGGGAAGGTGGTGGGCAGAAGGCTGGGCTCCTTCATGGTGGCGTCGTAATTGTCCACCATGTCCACGGTGTCACTGTCAATGTCCCGGAACAGCTCGGCGCAGATGGCATCCAGCTTGGCCTCGGTGTAACGGGAGGCGGCGTAGGCCATGTCCCGGGAATAGACCTTGCCGAAGTTGCCCTTGGAATCCACAAAGGGGTGCAGCAGGGTCTCATTGCCCCGGGCAAGGCGCACCATGGTTTCGTAAATGGCGGCATCGCCGTGGGGATTCAGGCGCATGGTCTGGCCCACGATGTTGGCAGACTTGGTTCTGCCGCCGCTCAGAAGGCCCATTTTGTACATGGTGTACAAGAGCTTGCGGTGGGAGGGCTTGAAGCCGTCGATCTCCGGGATGGCCCGGGACACAATGACGGACATGGCATAGGGCATGTAGTTGGTTTCCAGCGTCTCGGAAATCGCCTGCTCCGTGGTGGAGCCAACAAGACCCATGATGCCGTCGGTATTCACTTTCTTCTTTTTTTCGGGTTCCTGTTTCTTTCGTGCCATATTGCACTCCTTGTTATGAATGTCCTCCTAAGAGAGGAAGGCTTTGTTACGAAATATCTGCCATTTCCAGATATTTGGCGCCGTTTTCGGCAATGAAGTTCTTCCGTTCCGCCAGACTGTCTCCCAGGAGGATGTCAAAATAGTGGGCGGTACGCTCGGCATCCTCGGGCATGACCTTGATGAGGCGGCGGGTCTCGGGGTTCATGGTGGTCAGGTGCATCATCTCCGGGTCGTTCTCACCAAGTCCCTTGGAGCGCTGGATGGTCACCTTTTTCCCCTCCAGCTCCTTGAGAATTTTGACCTTTTCCTGCTCGTTGTAGGCAAACCAGGTCTTGTCCTTGCAGGTGATCTCAAACAGCGGGGACTCGGCAATGAACACATAACCGTCCCGGATCAGCGTGGGGCAAAGCCTGTAAATCATGGTGAGGATCAGCGTTCGGATCTGGAAGCCGTCGTAGTCCGCATCGGTGCAGATGATGACCTTGCTCCACCGCAGAGCCGACAGGTCGAAGGAGGAAAGCTCCTTGGATTTCTTTCCCTGGATCTCCACGCCGCAGCCCAGGACCTTCATCAGATCGGTGATGATGGGAGAGGCAAAGATTTTATTGTAGTCCGCCTTCAGGCAGTTGAGGATCTTGCCCCGGACGGGCATGATGCCCTGGAATTCCGCGTCCCGGCTCAGCTTGACGCTGCCCAATGCGGAGTCGCCCTCCACGATATAGAGTTCGCGGACATTCACATCCCGGCTGCGGCAGTCCACAAACTTCTGGACGCGGTTGGAAATATCGATGGAGCCAGAGAGCTTCTTCTTCACGCTGGACTTGGTCTTTTCCGCAGACTCCCGGGCCCGCTTGTTCACCAGGATCTGCTCGGCAGCCCGGTCGGCCTCCTGCTTGTTCTCGATGAACCAGACCTGCAGCTGCTCCTTGAAGAAGGCGGTCATGGCCTCCTGGGTGAACTTGGAATTGACGGATTTCTTCGTCTGGTTTTCAAAGCAGCCGATGGTGGAGAAGCAGTTGGTCACCAGCACCAGGCTGTCCTGGATGTCCTGAAAAATGATCTTGCTCTCGGTTTTGGTATATTTGTTGTTGTCCCGCAGGTACTTATCGAAGGCGGCGGTGAAGCCGGAACGGACAGCCTTATCGGGACTGCCGCCGTATTCCAGCCAGGAGGAGTTGTGATAGAACTCAATATGGGAAAGCTGCTTGGAGAAGCAGAAGGACACGGTGATCTTCAGCTTCATCTCGGGACGATTCTCGGCATCCCGGCCCCGGCGCTCGGTCTCCCAGTAGACGGGCATGGTGAAGGCGTTGTCCCCCACCGTCTCCTCAATATACTGCCGGATGCCGTCCGCGTAGCAGAATTCTTCCTCATCGAATTTCTTTCCCACCTGATTGCGGAACCGGAAGGTGATGCCCCGATTGACCACAGCCTGACGGCGCAGCACATCCCGGTAGTATTCCACAGGGATATTGATATCGGTGAAGACCTGCTTGTCAGGCTTCCAGTGGAAGACGGAGCCGGTTTTCTTCCGGTCGGTGGGTTCCTTTTTCAGTCCGCCCTTGTTGCGGCCCCGCTCAAAGTGGAGGTCATACCGGAAGCCGTCCCGGCGGATGGTGGCGTCGAAGAACTCGGAGGCGTATTGGGTGGCGCAGGAGCCCAGGCCGTTGAGGCCCAGGGAGTACTCGTAGTTCTCGCCGTTTTCCCCGTACTTGCCGCCTGCGTACATCTCGCAGAAGACAAGCTCCCAGTTGTAGCGTTTTTCCTTCTCGTTGTAGTCCACGGGGCAGCCCCGGCCGAAGTCCTCCACCTCCACGCTGAGGTCCTCATAGCGGGTGACGATGATGGTGTCGCCGTAGCCTTCCCGGGCTTCGTCGATGGCGTTGGAGAGAATCTCAAACACCGCGTGCTTGCAGCCCTCCAGGTCATCGGAGCCAAAAATAACGGCCGGACGCTTCCGCACCCGATCCTCGCCCTTCAGCATGGAGATACTGCTGTTTCCGTATTGTTCCTGCTTTTTTGTTGCCATAATGCTCTACCTGCCATAGTCATCCATTTTATTTTGCCTTATTATATCCGTTCTTTTGGGTAAAGTCAAGCCGCGCCGGAAGTTCCGTCAGGATGGCATCCAAGTCATATTTCCCTCTTGTTTTTTTCGATGATCCCGGTTATAATAGGAGCATAATCGACACAGGAGGTCATACAAATGGCTGTTAAAATTGAAAAAGAAACCATCATCGGCGACATTCTGGACATCGCTCCCCAGAGCGCTCCCCTGTTCTTCGCCATCGGCATGCACTGCCTGGGCTGCCCCTCCTCCCGGGGGGAAACCGTGGAGGAAGCCTGCATGGTTCACGGCGTGGAGTGCGAGTCCTTCCTGGCTCAGCTGAACCGCTTCCTGGAGGCCTACGAGGCAGAGCAGGGTAAGTAAGAAAACCGGGGTTGTCTTTTTTGTGAGGCAGCCCCCTTTTCCTGTCCATTCTACCCCAGGAGGTGTCCAATGAAACTCCCACTTTCCCAAAGGCTTCTCACCTGCTGCACCTTTGTCCGGCCCGGCGACCGGGTGGCCGACGTGGGCTGTGATCACGGCTATCTGGGCATTCATCTGCTGCAAACCGGACTCGCTTCCAGCGTCATTGCTTCCGATGTGAACGAAAAGCCGCTGCAAAGCGCCGTGGTCAATGCCGTCCGATACGGCGTGAAGGAGAAGATGTCCTTTTACCTCTCCGACGGCGTGCGGAACATCCCCCGGGATTTCGACTGTCTGGTCTGCGCGGGAATGGGCGCGGACACCATGATATCCATTCTGGAAGACGCCCCCTGGCTGCGAAATTCCGGATATCGCCTGATCCTGCAATGCCAGAGCAAGCGCCCGGAGCTGCGCAGATACCTTGCCAAAAACGGTTTCGTCATTTCCCGGGAAACCCTGGCCCGGGACGGGAAATTCATCTACACCGTCATGGAAGTCACCTATGGCCCGGGTACTGAAATCCCCGTCTGGAATTACTATATCACGCCCCAGCTGATCGATTCCGGCTCTCCCCTGTTCCCGGCATTTCTGAATCGGGTCATCGGCGGACTGGAGGAACGCAGGAAGGGCCTAGAACACATCGGCGCAGAACCGGATGCCGAGCTCACCCAGGTTCTGGAACACCTGCACGCATTGGAGGGAACCGAGTCATGACCACTGTATCCCAAGTTCTGTCTTTTCTGAATACCCTGGCACCCCAGTCCCGGGCCATGGACTGGGACAACGGCGGTCTGCTCTGCGGGCGCAGGGGCAAGGAAGTGCACAGAATCCTTGTTGCACTGGATCCCTTTGAGGATGTGGCAGCGGAGGCCGCCGAGATTGGCGCCGAGCTCATCGTCACCCACCATCCTTTGATTTTCCACCCCATCACCGCCGTCACCGACGAAACCGCCATCGGCAGGACCATCCTCCTGCTGGCAAAGCACGACATCGCCGCCGTCAATCTGCACACCAACCTGGACCTTGCCCCGGAGGGGGTCAACGATGTGCTGTCCAAACGACTGGGGCTGGAAAATGCGCAGATCGTGGAGCCAACGGATACGGATGACGCCGGAAGGCAGTGGGGACTTCTGCGCTGCGGAACCGTGGCCGAGCAGCCGCTGGAGCAGTTCCTGCAATTCGTCAAAGATGTGCTGGGCACCCCCGTTCTGCGCTATGCCGACGGCGGAAAGCCCGTGCACCGGGTGGCCTGCGGCGGCGGCTCCTGCGCCGATGAGATCGGAAGCGTATCCCGGGCGGGCTGCGACACCTTCGTCACCTCCGATGCAAAATACAACGATTTCTGGGATGCCCGGGATCTTGGCATTACCCTGATCGATGCCGGGCATTTCTATACGGAAAATCCGGTCTGCACCTATCTTTGCCGCAAACTGGAGGAGGCATTCCCGGAAATAGAAGTCGCGATTTCAAAGCAGCACCGGGATTGCATGAAATTCTTCTGATTTTATGTTGATTTTTTTGTTTTGCGGTGCTAGAATAGATTGAACATTTTTTGAAATCATTCCAGAAGGGAAGAATTAACCATATGTCCGGACATTCCAAATGGCATAATATCCAGAAAACCAAGGGTGCACAGGACGCGAAGCGCGCCGCTGCATTTACCAAAATCGCAAAGGAAATGATCGTCGCCGTGAAAGAGGGCGGCGGCTCCATCGACCCCAGCTACAACTCCCGCCTGGCCACCATCATCACCAAGGCCAAGGCTGCCAACATGCCCAACGACAATATCAAGCGCGTGCTGGAGAAGGCTGCCAGCTCCGGCAGCGGCGAAAGCTACGAAGCCATCACCTATGAAGGCTATGGCCCCGGCGGCGTTGCCGTCATCGTGGAGGCCATGACCGACAACCGCAACCGAACCGCCGGTTCTGTCCGTCATCACTTCGACAAGTACGGCGGAAATCTGGGTGCCAACGGCTGCGTCAGCTGGTCCTTCGACAAGAAGGGCGTGCTGGTCATCGACAACGAGGATGGCGATCTGGATGAAGACACCGTCATGATGGATGCCATGGACTGCGGCGCAGACGACTTTGAAGCCGAGGAAGACTGCTTCACTGTTTACACCGCCCCCGATGACTTCAATGCCGTGGCCGATGCACTGACCGCAAAGAAGTACACCTTCGCCTCTGCCCAGATCGAAATGGTTCCCCAGAACTATGTCAAGCTGTCCGCCGAGGATGCCGAGAAGATGGAAAAGATGCTGGACCTGTTCGATGACGATGACGACGTTCAGAACACCTGGCACAACTGGGAAGAGTAAAAAAACACGCCAGCCCGGAGCCTCCCGCACAGGCTCCGGGCTGTTGTTTTTTGCAAAGCAATGCCGGCGATTCCGACACATTTGTTCGCCCAGCAAGAACAATATCTTGTATTTCTGTGTACCTGCCACCAACAATATATCGCATTTTTAATGTGTTTTACCACTTGACTATACATTAAGAACGGGCTATAATACTACCAAGGAGAGCATGGATAAATATGCCATGTATTCTTTAAAATTACAATTGGAGGAATTCGAAATGAAAAAGAATGTCCTGGCACTGCTGCTTGCCATCGCCATGGTAATCAGCATTGTGCCCATTGCCGCTCTGGCAGACGTGGATCATTCCACCCACGAGGTTGAGGAATATGTCTACGTCGGGCAGAACGAGCACGCCGCAAAGTGTGACTGCGGCGAAGAACTCTACACCGACTGTGAGGACGCAGATGCCGACGGCAAGTGCGACGCCTGCGGTCATGAGATGAACCACGAGAATGAGCTCGTGAGCTTCACCTCCAACAACAACGGCACCCACCATGTCAAGTGCTCCTGCGGCGCTGAAGGCGACCTGAAGTGCGTTGATCGTGACGACAACGGCTTCTGCGATTACTGCAAGGTCATCGTCAAGCACAAGGGCGCTCCCCATGTCCACACCTATGAAGCCGGTGTCACCTCCAACCTGGACGGCACCCACAACATCAACTGCTCCTGCGGCGCTTACGTCACCTTTGTCTGCCTGGACAGCGACGGCGACGGCTGCTGCGATTCCTGCGGCTACCTGATGTACAACCACGAGTGCACCTTTGAAGCCGGTATCGTCCCCAACGGCAATGACACCCACACCGTCCTGTGCAGCTGCGGCAACTCCGTGGTCGTGAACTGCTACGATGCTGACGGCAACGGCAAGTGCGATGCCTGTGGCTACCATATGTACTACAAGCACAACTACACCGAATTCATCTACGACGGTGACAACCAGCACATCTGCAAGTGCGAGTGCGGCCAGACCTTCAAGGTCAAGTGCTACGATGCCGATGGCGACGGCTTCTGCGATGCCTGCAACCACAACATGTATCACTCCCACGAGTACATCGTCTTCACCCCCAACGGTGACGGCACCCACAGCGCTGTCTGCAGCTGCGGCATGACCTACGACGTCAAGTGCTATGACGCTGACGGCAACGGCTTCTGCGACGCCTGCGGCTACAACCTGTACCACAAGCATGCCTACGATGCAGGCGTCACCTGCAACTTCAACGGCACCCATGATGTCCACTGCGTCTGCGGTGAGACCTACACTCTGACCTGCCTGGATCCCAACGGCGACGGCAAGTGCGACTCCTGCGGCTACAACCTGTACCACAAGCACGCCTATGATGCAGGCATCAAGTCCAACGAGGACGGCACCCACGACATTCTCTGCGTCTGCGGTGATGCTGTGACCGTCAAGTGCGGTGACTCCAACGGCGACGGCTTCTGCGATTCCTGCGGCTACAACCTGTACCACAAGCACGCCTATGATGCAGGCATCAAGTCCAACGAGGACGGCACCCACGACATTCTCTGCGTCTGCGGTGATGCTGTGACCGTCAAGTGCAGTGACTCCGACGGCGACGGCTTCTGCGATTCCTGCGACTATAACCTGTACCACAAGCACGCCTATGATGCCGGTGTCAAGTCCAACAAGGACGGCACCCACGACATTCTCTGCGTCTGCGGTGATGCTGTCACTGTCAAGTGCGGCGATGCCGACGGCGACGGCTTCTGCGATTCCTGCGACTATAACCTGTACCACAAGCACTCCTACACCGCTGGTGTCGAGTCCAACGAGGACGGCACCCATGATGTCAAGTGCGTCTGCGGTGGCGCAGTCACTGTCAAGTGCAGCGACAACGACGGCGACGGCTTCTGCGATTCCTGCGGCTACAACCTGTACCACAAGCACTCCTACACCGCTGGTGTCGAGTCCAACGAGGACGGCACCCATGATGTCAAGTGCGTCTGCGGTGATGCTGTGAC
>CALYTP010000008.1:0-41225 GCA_945486915.1 uncultured Clostridia bacterium
TGGAGATGTTCGTGGGCATGGGCGCCAGCCGCGTTCGGGATCTGTTCCAGCAGGCTGCCAAGGTGGCTCCGTGCATCATCTTCATCGATGAGATTGACGCGGTGGGCCGCTCCCGGGATAACCGCTACGGCAACAACTCCGAGCAGGAGCAGACACTCAATCAGCTGCTCAACGAGATCGACGGCTTCGAGCCCTCCAAGGGCATCGTGTGCCTGGCAGCCACCAACCGTCCCGAGATTCTGGACAAGGCGCTGCTGCGGCCCGGCCGTTTTGACCGCCGGATCATCGTGGATCGCCCCAACCTCCAGGGCAGACTGGATACCCTGAAGGTGCACACCCGGAAGATCAAGCTCTCCGAGGACGTGGATCTGAAGAAGATCGCCCAGGCCACCGCCGGTGCTGTGGGCGCGGATCTTGCCAACCTGGTCAATGAGGCGGCCCTCCGCGCCGTCCGTCACGGCCGTCAGACCGTCAATCAGGAGGACCTGATGGTCTCCTTTGAGACGGTGATTGCGGGCACCGAGAAGAAGAATACCGTCCTGACCGACATCGAAAAGCGGCTGGTGGCCTACCACGAGGTTGGTCATGCCCTGGTGGCGGCGCTGGAGAAGCACTCCCAGCCCGTCTCCAAGATCACCATTGTGCCCCACACCTCCGGCGCCCTGGGCTACACCATGCAGATGCCGGAGGAGGAGAAGTTCCTGAGCACCGCCGAAGAGCTGAGAACCGAGCTGCGGACGCTGGTGGGCGGCAGGGCTGCCGAGCAGGTGGTGTTCGGCGTGCAGACCACCGGCGCCTCCAATGATCTGCAGCGGGCCACCGCGCTGGCGCGGAACATGATTACCCAGTACGGCATGGGCAAGCAGCTGGGCCTGATGACCACGGCCTCCGTGGAGCATCAGTACCTGGACGGGCAGGCCTATATGGACTGCGCCCAGTCCACCGCCGCCATTGTAGACCAGGAGGTCAAGGAGCTGCTGGATCAGACCTACAGCGAGACAAAGCAGCTGCTGGCGGACAACCGGGCGCTGCTGGATGAGATTTCCGAGTACCTGCTTGTGAAGGAGACCATCACCGGCGACGAGCTGATGCGCTTCATCAACGCGGAAAAGGAAACCGCCCTGCCCGAAGCAGAACCGGAAGCCACCGATGCGGCGGATTCCACAGAAGAATAATCCCAAACCTGCAAGGACGCCTCACATGGTTGAGACGTCCTTGTTTTCATGCGGTGAAGGGCGGCGCCTGCAGACGATGGCGGTGTGAGCCGCGTAGACGAAAGGTCTGGCATGTAACGGAGCGAAGCGCCCTTGGCTCTCCCTTTGGGAGAGCCAAGGGCGTAGCCGCGCCAGTGCGCCAAATTTCCGCCTTTACAGCGGCAGGGTGGAAAAAGAGGCTGTCCCACCGGTGTGAGACAGCCATATCCATCAAGGAGGAAAGGAAGTGTTCTCATCCCCACCGGCTGGCGGGGATTTTTATTCAGCTCAGGGCCAGGAATTCCTCCGGGTCCATGGGCTGGTCCTGATAGGTGACGCTGAAATGGACATGGGAGCCCATTACCGTCTCAATGAGGGCGGTGTCGCCTGCATAGCCGATGGTCTGGCCCATGGTCACGGCATCGCCGGGCTTCACGGCCAGCTCCTCTTTCAGGCTGGAATACTTTGTGGTGTAGCCGCCGTCGTGGCGGATGACCACGGTAAAGCCCATGGTATCGTCCTCATAGGTGGTGTACACCGTGCCGTCAGCCGCGGCGCAGACCGGTGCACCGTCCCCGGCTGCCAGATCGATGCCGTTGTGGGTGCGCCAGTCCCGGGTGGTCTCGTTGTAGCTCAGGCAGTCCATGGCGTAGTCGCCGATGGTGTCACCGCTGACGGGAGACGTGGTTGTAAAGGTTTTTTTGACGGGGGCCCCTGTGGTCTGGGGGACGGATGGCTGGGGCGTGGTGTCCTGGACAGGCTCGGAAGTCTTCACCTGGGGCAGGGAGGACGCCGTGGGGATGGTGGCAGACTCGGTAACCGACAGCGGCTCCTGTGTACTGACCGCCATATTGTCGATCATCGGCTCCTGCATCGTCACCTCCTGCACAGAGTTTCTGCTGAAAAGATATCCTGCGATCCCGATGGCAGCTGCCGCCAGAACCGCAATGAGAACGATGCCCTTTGCACCGATCCCGAAATTTTTTTTGCTCATAAAAAGCACCTCCGAGGCAGAGTATTGACGCTCCCGGAGGGATTTATACGGATATTCCATAGAAAACTTTGGGAATCTCTGAATAAATCGTCTGCGGCTGGGCGGCGAATCTTTTGCCCCATCCGCGCAGTTCTGAAAATGGGAAATACATACAGTATTCCTCCATTTTCAGAACTTTCGGCTGAGCCAAAATCTTCTGCCGCCAGCTCTTGCTGATTTAATCAGAGCTTCCCTTGATTTGCGGGAATGGAAGCTTTCTGTATGAAGAGCATAGTGGGACGTGTTTCCGTGATTTTTTGTACCGAAATCCTCCGTCAGGAATGGATTTGAAACGGACAAAGGTGAATTTTTTGCGATCCGGCGCACAAACTGACCATGCGTCTGAAAACGTTTAATTGTCCCGAAACCTTTTTTATTTTTAACCTATTGACTTTGCGTTTTTTTCCGATATATTTATAGTGTCAAATTTTGACGAAATGAAACGAGAAATGGGGGAGGATAATGTCCAAGGAACTCATCAGGCTCCGTGATCTGATCATGGAGTTCGACGGGGAACGAATACTCGACGGCATCAATCTTTACATTAACGATCATGAATTCCTCACATTGCTGGGGCCATCCGGCTGCGGTAAGACCACCACACTGCGGATCATCGGCGGCTTCTTAAAGCCCACATCCGGCACCGTGACCTTCGACGGAAAGACGATCAACGATATCCCGCCCTACCAGCGGCAGATCAATACCGTCTTCCAGCGCTATGCCCTGTTCCCGCATCTGGACGTGTACGACAACATCGCCTTCGGCCTTCGGGTGGCCAAGGTGCCCAAGAATGAAATCGACACCCGGGTAAAGGAAATGCTGGAGATCGTCAGCCTGAAGGGCTACGAAAACCGGCACATCGACAGCCTTTCCGGCGGTCAGCAGCAGCGGGTGGCCATCGCCCGGGCACTGGTCAACCGACCCAAGGTGCTGCTCCTGGATGAACCGCTGGGCGCTCTGGATCTTCGCCTGCGCAAGGATATGCAGAACGAACTGAAGCGGATCCAGCAGGCGCTGGGCATCACGTTCATCTATGTGACCCACGATCAGGAAGAAGCACTGTCCATGTCCGATACCATCGTCGTCATGGACAAGGGCCGCATCCAGCAGATCGGCAAACCTGAGGATATCTATAATGAGCCGAAGAACGCCTTTGTGGCGGATTTCATCGGCGAATCCAATATTCTGGACGGCGTGATGCTGTCCGACTACAGAGTGAGATTCTTCGACCGGGAATTCCAGTGCGTCGATAAGGGCTTCGCGGAAAACGAGCCCGTCGATGTGGTCATCCGGCCCGAGGATATCGACATTGTCCCGGCTAGGGAAGGCCACCTCATCGGTAAGGTCACCTCCATCACCTTCAAGGGACTGAACTATGATATCATCGTGGAATTCAAGGGCTTCAAGTGGCTGATCCAGTCCACGGACTATCAGGCCGTGGGTTCCACCATCGGCATTCGTTTGAACCCGGAAGACATTCACATCATGCACAAGAGTGAGTATTCCGGCATGTTTGGCGACTACAGCTCCTACTCCGCCGAGTATGACGAGCTGACGGAGGATGCCGGGGATGAAGAAGAATAACGCGGTTTGGCTCAGCACACCCTATCTCATCTGGATGGTGCTGTTCACCCTGATTCCTCTGGGCGTCATGGTCTACTACGCCCTGACGGACCCTGCCACGGGCGTTTTTTCCCTGGTGAATATCCGGCAGCTGGGCATGTATCTGCCGGTGCTGTGGACCTCCATTGTCTATTCCTTTATCTCCGCGGTGATCTGCCTGATCCTGGGCTATCCCGTGGCCTATTTCATCGCCCACTGCGGACAGACCGCCCAGCGGTTTCTGTACATGCTGGTGATGCTTCCCATGTGCATGAGCTTCCTGCTGAGGACGCTGGCCTGGGTGGGTCTGCTGCAGGACACCGGCATCATCAACAATCTGCTGGAAACTCTGGGCTTTGCCAGAATCCGGCTGATCCGCACCCCCGCGGCGGTGGTTCTGGGCATGGTGTATAACTACCTGCCGTATATGATCCTGCCACTGTATTCCACCATCGTGAAAATCGACCACCGGCTGGTGGAGGCTGCCGAGGACCTGGGCTGCAACGGCGTCCAGACCTTCCGCCGGGTCATTTTCCCGCTGAGCATCCCCGGCATTCTGTCCGGCATGACCATGGTCTTCGTGCCTGCGGTGTCCACGTTCTATATCTCCCAGAAAATGGGCGGCACCGACACCGTGCTCATCGGCGACGTCATCGAGCGCCAGTTCAAGCAGGGCAACAACCCCAACCTGGGCGCGGCGCTGAGCATCGTGCTGATGATTCTGGTGTTCATCTGCACCGGCATCATGAACCGCTTCGGCGGGGATGAGGAAGGCGGTGTCATCGCATGAGAAGAGCCAACCGGTTCATCACCGTGCTGATTTTCATCTTCCTGTATATCCCCATGGCGGTACTGGTGGTGGCATCCTTCAATACCGGCAAGGATATTACCCAATTCTCCGGCTTCACCTTCCAGCAGTATGTCAGGCTCTTCCGGGACGACGGCCTGCTGGAGCTGCTGAGAAACTCACTGATCGTCTCGGTGCTGGCCAGCTTCATTGCCACCGGCTTCGGCACCATCGCGGCGGTGGGCATCAATAAGCTCAATCCCAGGCTGCGCAAGGTTGCCATGTGGCTGACCAATATCCCCATGACCAATCCCGACATCGTCACCGGTGTGTCGCTGTCGCTGCTGTTTGTCTTTGTGGGCACCAAAATGCTGGGCCAGCGGAACAGTCTGACCTTCTGGACGCTGCTGATTGCCCACGTCACCTTCAACCTGCCCTATGTGGTGCTGAATGTGATGCCAAAGCTGAAGCAGATGGATGAGAGCCTGACGGACGCTGCGCTGGACCTGGGCTGCACCCCTGTCCAGGCGTTCTTCAAGGTGACCATCCATGAGATCATGCCCGGCATCCTGTCCGGCGCCATCATGGCCTTTACCATGAGTCTGGATGATTTCGTCATCAGCTATTTCGTCACGGGGCTGGATTTCATCACCCTGCCCGTGGAAATCTATTCCTACACCAAAAAACCCATTCAGCCCAAGATCTATGCCATGTTCACGTTGCTGTTCCTGCTGATTTTTGTGCTGATGGTGATTTCCAATGTGATCCAGCTGGTCAGCGACAGGAAGCGCGTCGCTGAACGCGGCAAATGAAAGGAGCCCCGATAATGAAAAAAATACTTGCGTTTGTTCTGTCCGTTGTTCTGGTGTTTGGCTGCTGCACCATGCTGGCCGGCGCCAAGGGAAACAAGGTCACACTGTATGTCTACAACTGGGGTCAGTATATCGCCGAGGGCGATGACGATTCCATGGATATCATCGCCGCCTTTGAGGATGCCTATCCCAACATCAAGGTCAAATACTCCACCTTTGATTCCAACGAGAGCATGTATTCCAAGCTGGTAAACGGCGGCATCACCGTGGACGTGGTCATCCCCTCCGACTATATGGTGGGCCGGATGGCACAGGAGGGTATGCTGCTGGAGCTGAACTACGACAACATCCCCAATGCCCAGTATATTGACGAGATTTTCCGCAATCGGGACTTTGACCCTGAGAACAAATACTCCGTCCCCTATACCTGGGGCACCGTTGGCATCATCTACAACACCAAGTATGTGGACGAAGCCGATGTCACCGGTTGGGAGCTGCTGTGGAACGAGAAGTACGCCGATAAGATCCTGATGTTCGATAACTCCCGGGATGCCTTCGGCATTGCCCAGTACCTGCTGGGCTACAGCGTCAACACCACCGACGAAGCCGAGCTGCAGGCCTGCGCCGACAAGCTGGCAGAGCAGAAGCCCGTGGTTCAGCAGTACGTCATGGACCAGATCTTCGACGCCATGCAGAACGAAGAGGCCTGGATCGCTCCGTACTACGCAGGCGACTACCTGTATATGCTGGAGGAGAACGAGGATCTGGCCTTCTACCGCCCGGAGCACCAGGGCTACAATGTGTTCATTGACTCCATGGTGATCCCCACCTGCTGCCAGGAGAAGGAAGCGGCTGAGCTGTTCATCAATTTCCTGTGCGATCCCGAGATCTCCGCAGCCAACATGGACTACGTTGGCTACAGTGTTCCCGCCTCCGCCTCCAAAGCGTTCATGGACGAAGAGGTGGCGAGCAGTACCGTTGCCTATCCCACCGAGGAAATGCTGGCCAATGCCACCAACTTTGCCGTCCTTCCCGAGGAGACCTGCCGTCTGATGGAAAGCCTGTTCATGGCTGTCCGCAACGGCTGATTCCCAGAATCCAAAATCCCTGCTGCTTCCAATGGCAGCGGGGATTTTTTTGCGGGCGGAGTTAATTTCCCGAATCTCCTGTTTACAATCCCTTTGCATCTATGGTATAATCACAAAACGAAATGAAAAGGGGATAACAATATGAAACGAGAAAAGCTGAAATCAAGACTGGGATTCCTTCTCCTGTCTGCCGGCTGCGCCATCGGCATCGGCAACGTGTGGAAATTTCCCTATATGGCCGGTCAGGGCGGCGGCGGCGCCTTTGTGGTGTTTTACCTGCTGTTTCTGGCTATTCTGGGGTTGCCCATCCTATGCATGGAGTTTTCCGTGGGCCGCGCCAGCCAGAAAAGCCCGGTGAAGGCTTATCAGGTATTGGAAAAGCCCGGCCAGAAATGGCACATCCACGGCCATCTGGCCCTGGTGGGAAACTACCTGCTGATGATGTTCTATACCACGGTGGCGGGGTGGATGCTCCATTACTTCTGCCTGACTGCCGCCGGGACCTTCCGGGAGCTTTCCGCGGATGCCATCGCGGGTGTCTTCGGGGATATGCTGGCAAATCCCGTGGTGATGGTGTTCTGGATGGCGGTGGTAATTTTCATTGGCATTTTTGTCTGCACCCGGGGACTTCAGAACGGCCTGGAGCGGATTACCAAGGTGATGATGCTGGCGCTGCTGGGAATCATGGTGGTGCTGGCTGTCAACAGCTTTTTTATGCCCGGGGCGAAAGAGGGCCTGAGCTTCTATCTGCTGCCGGATTTTGGCCGGATGCGGGAAATCGGCGTGGTCAGTACCCTGGTGGGCGCCATGAATCAGGCGTTCTTTACCCTGAGCCTGGGCATTGGCTCCATGGCGATTTTCGGCAGCTACATCGGCAAGGAGCATACTTTGCTGGGGGAGTCGATGCGGGTTGTTCTGCTGGATACCTTCGTGGCCATCACCGCCGGCCTGATTATTTTCCCTGCCTGCTTCACATATGGCGTGGACCAGGCCCAGGGCCCCAGTCTGATCTTCATCACGCTGCCAAACATCTTTGCCAATATGTTCCTGGGACGCTTCTGGGGCAGCCTGTTCTTCCTGTTCATGTCCTTCGCGGCGCTGTCCACGGTGTTTGCCGTGTTTGAGAACATCATCTGCTGCGGCATGGAGCTCACCGGCTGGAGCCGGAAGAAATCCGGTCTTGTGAATCTGGTGCTGCTGATTGTGCTGTCGTTGCCCTGTGCCCTGGGCTACAGTGTTCTGAGCTGGGACGGCTTTGCGGTCTTCGGCGGGGCCGTTCTGGATTTTGAGGATTTTCTGGTCAGCAACATCTTCCTGCCTCTGGGCTCGCTGGTGTATCTGCTGTTCTGCGTCAGCCGCTATGGCTGGGGCTGGGAGAACTTCAAGGCCGAGGCCAATACCGGCAAGGGCATGAAGGTCCACGACTGGATGCGCTTCTATCTGACCTGGATCCTTCCGGTGATCGTCCTGTTCATTTTCGCCTTTGGCATTTACGAAAAGTTCGCGGGATAAAGAAAACATATATGATTCCCACCGGGAAAACAGGAACAACCTCCGTATGGCTTGCGCTGTACGGAGGTTGTTGTGCTTTTCGGAGCGGTTGCGACAAATGGGAATGTAGAGCTGCCGGTTTTCATAGGCTGGTCGTGAAATTGGAATTTGTCGGGGCAAATTACAACCCAGCCAATGTAGGGGAGGATATCATCCTCCCGCGCAGTGTAAGCCCTCAAAAGGCAATTACGTTGGGCGAATTCGTACCTATGTCCAACATTTTTCCATTCAACCAAACACTCGGAAACCGAAACCTGGCGGGAGGCTGATAGCCTCCCCTACAGGGGCCTGAGCAAAAAACTGCTCTGCAAATTACAGTTTGCCAATGTTCTCACAAAAAAAGCCGAAACGGGAAGTTATCGGTTCACCAGCAGGCTCACTGCCATCAGAGTAAGACCCAGCAGGGAAAGCAGAAAGCCCCTGGAATTTTTCCCGTCCCTGCTTATCAGATTCATCACGGAACCGATGATGGAAATGCCCATGGGAACGGCAACGGCCAGCGCTTTTGGCATGGTGTTGCTGACCTGGCCATCCAGACCGATCTGAACTGCCACAACATCGGGAAGCAAGAACCAGGAGATTACGCCCAATCCGATGGCAGCGACAATGAGGATGCTGCTGATGACTTTTGTTTTCATAGAGACGCTCCTTTCGCCCAGGGCTGTTCCTTGTGCCTGGATGTTTTTCAAAAACCTCCCGAACGTATTGCCGGGAGGTTTTGCTTTGTTCCCGGCTGCAGGGGATTACTCCACCTTCAGAATGAACTCCAGAATTCGCTTGGCGCAGGCGCGAACCTGCTCTTTGCTGACCCGGCCGTCGGCAACGGCTTCCAGCACGGTCTCGGGGTAGCCGTTTGCCATCTTCAGGTCGTTGCCGGCGTTGACCTCCCGCCAGTGCTCGCCCCGGGTCCACCAGTCGGTGGTGACGATGCCCCGGAAGCCCCACTCGCCCCGGAGAATGTCGGTCAGCAGCTCCCGGCACTCAGAGGTCTGACGGCCGTTGACCAGGTTGTAGGAGGACATAATCATCCAGGGGTCCGCTTCCTTCACGGCGATTTCAAAGCCCTTCAGGTAAATCTCCCGGGCGGCACGCTCGGAGAGGCGGGAGTCGCTGGATTTGCGGTTGGTCTCCTTGTTGTTGAAGGCGAAATGCTTGGGGGTGGCTGCCACATGCTGGGATTGGATGCCCAGAATCATGGAGGCGGCCATGGTGCCTGCAATCAGGGGATCCTCGGAGTAGTATTCAAAGTTGCGTCCGCACAGCGGGCTGCGGTGGATGTTCAGGGCGGGGGTCAGCCAGGAACCCAGGTTGTTCTCCTTCAGCTCCATGCCGCCGGCGGCGCCGATTTCCTGCACCAGCTCCCGGTTCCAGGTGCTGGCCAGCATGGTGGCGCAGGGCCAGGCGGTGGTGTACAGCTCCAGCTGGGGCATGATGCGCACACCGGCAGGGCCGTCGGCGGTCATGATGTTGGGAATGCCGTGGGCCTGGTTGTTGCCGATGCCGAAGGTGTTGGCAACGCCGGTGTTGGGCTGGCCGCCGAGAAGCCAAACCTGCTCCTCCAATGTCAGGGAATCCAGGAACGCATCCAGAGTGAGCTTGCCGTCCAGCACGTCCTCCAGCTGGGTCTTAACTTCTCCGCCCCAGAGCTTGGAACGGCCTTCGAAGCGCACCTCGGGCTTGACGCCCTCCAGGTCCTCATACTGCGCTTCGGTGAAGGGGCGCAGAATCTGCTCATAGTCCCCCTGCTCCAGCTCCTCATAGCTGCCGTCGGCCAGCAGGCGCTTTTCCAGCTTCCGGGGCTTCAGATGCTCGCTGAGCTGCTCCACCACAATGTCCTCTTCAAGACCATAGGAGAAGACCTCCTGCACATCCCGGACGCTGGTGCCCAGGCAGAAGTGATAATCCCCCGCTTCCAGAACCCAGGCGGACTTGCACACCTTCCCCAGATCATCGTAGGAGGCCATGGCTCCCACCGGGAGGGTAAGGGTCAGCAGCGCCTCCTCGCCGGGAGCCAGCAGCGGCGTTTTTGCATAGGTGCCCAGCTCGATGGCGGGCTTGCCCAGCTTGCCCTGGGGAGCGCGGTAATAGAGCTGAAGGACTTCCTTGCCGGGAACACTGCCGGTGTTCTTCACGGTGACGTTGCAGAAGAAGGTGCCGTCAGCCATGGCGCAGTTCACAGCCTTCCAGGCGAAGGTGGTATAGGACAGGCCAAAGCCGAAGGGATAATTGACCTTTTCGGCGGCACCGGGCATGGTCTCAAAGTAGCGGTAGCCGACGTAGATGTCCTCGTAGTATTTGACATAATCAGCCGATTCGTGGAAGGAGTCGGTGGAGGGGTAATCGGTCAGGTCTTTGGCATAGGTGTCCACCAGCCTGCCGCTGGGGTTCACATCGCCCACCAGAATATCGGCGGCAGCCAGAGCGCCCTCCATGCCGCACTGGCCGATCATCACGGCGGCCTCAATGGCGGGATCGTCGCAGAACCAGCAGGTGTCCACCACGCCGCCCACATTCAACGTGACAATGACGTGGGCAAAACGGGCCTTGGCCTGCTCCACCAGCGCCTGCTCCTCGTCGGACAGGTAGAAGTCTCCCCGCTGGAAGATCTGACTGCCGGCTTCCCGGCGGCTGTCCTCCTCGGCCCAGAAGCTCTTGACATTGGCGTTCTCGCTGCCCTTGATTTGGCAGGAGCGGTCCCAGCCCTCGCCGGAGAAACGGCAGATGGCGACAATGGCGGTGTCGGAGAACGCGGCGGCAGCATCCAGCTGCGCCTGGCTGAAGGCAGGCTCTCTGGTCATGCCCGGCTCCGCGCCGGAGGAGAGCTGGGCTTTCAGATCGGCGGCATAGAAGGGGTGCAGGCCGTCGTAGACCCGGAGCTTGCCCTCGGCCTCCTTGAGCTTCAGACTCTCAAACAGGGTGCGGATATAGGCCACGGACACTTCGCCGCTGCCGCCGCCGCCCTTGATGTATTCTTCTCCTGCCTTGCCCAGCAGAACCACATTTTTCCCCTTGGGGATGGGCAGGATAGCATTTTCGTTTTTCAGCAGGACGATGCCTTCTCCGGCTGCCCGTCGGGACAGCGCAATGTGTTCCCGGCTGCCGGAGATCCGTCTGCCGTCGTCGCCCAGTCCTTTGCAGGGCTGGAATTGATGCCTAAGCCATTTCATAGGGTTTCCTCCTCAAATTTTTACAGCGCTGGGCTGTTGTTCTGCGGTTTGACGAATATAGCGCAGGGTTCTGCGCAGGATGGGGATTGCCAGTGCCAGACTGAGCACATCGGCTGCCGCCTGGACGCCTGCCAGACCATAGGCGCCAAAGGCCCAGGCCATGGGATAAAGGATGGGCAGGAAGCAGGTGCCCTGCCGGGAGGTGGAGAGGATCAGGGCGCTGCCGCCTCTTCCGAGGCCTGCGCAGAGCATATTTACCACCACGCCCCAGCCGTGGATGGGCAGCGCTGCGCACTGAAGCAGGATGCAAAGCCTGCCGATTTCCAGCATTTGCGGATCGGTGCCCGCAAAGGCGGTGATGATGGGACGCGCAAATATTGCCACAGTGGCAGCCATGGCAGCTGAGCCGATGAGGACGACTTTGGTGGCAAAGTGATAGCTCTCCATAACCCGGTCATAGCGCCTGGCGCCGAAGTTGAACCCCGCCACGGGCTGGAACCCGGTGCCGAAGCCAAGGATGATGCTGAAGGGAAACATCATGATCTTATTGGTGACGCCGATGCCCGCCAGAACAGAGTCGGAGATCTGGCCTGCCAGGGTGTTGAGCAGGATGGCGGAAACCACTGCCAGGAAGGAGCGGAACATGGAGGAAGACCCTACGCTGATGATCTCGAACATGGTTTTGGCCTTGATGCGAAACCTGCGGATGGACAGCCGCAGGACACTGCGGTGGGTCAGGTAGGGGGAGATCAGAATGGAAAAGCTGACCACCTTGGAGATGGCTGTGGCCATGGAAGCACCTGCAACGCCCAGGTCAAGACCAAAAATGAAGATGGGGTCCAGAATGCAGTTCAGGATGCCACCGAAGCCCATGCCCACCATGGACAGCGTGGCGCTGCCTTCGGAGCGGAGGCATTGGTTCATCACGAAATTGCTGGTCATAAAGGGGGCTGCCAGCAGTACATAGGTGGCATAGTCGATGCTGTGCTGCTCGCAGGTGGCGGTGGCGCCCAGAAGGCGCACCAGAGGATGAATGAAGCTGCTGCCCAGAACCGCCAACACCAGACCGAAGGAGGCGGCGATGAAGAAAGCGGTGGACAGCACGGAGCTGGCTTCGTCCTTTTTCTCCTGCCCCAGAAGCCGGGCAATGTAGCTTGCCGCGCCCACAGCCAGCAGGGAGCCGGCCATCATGATGAGCTGATCCAGGGAGGCATTGACGCTGACCGCTGCCGTGGCTTCAATGCCCAGGGAGCTGACAAAATAGGTGTCCGCCAGGGAATAGATGGAATTGATGAGAAAGGCCACAATGGTGGGTACCGCCATTTTGGGAATTACCCTGGAGACCTTTTCCTCGAGCATCATTTGACTTCTGTCCGCACCTGTCTGCTTCACGCCGGATTCCCCTTTTTCCATTTTGTGCTTATCGGGTTAAGTTAGCAAATTGTAGTTTAACGCACTGGTGCGGCAGCGCCCCTTGGCTCTCCCTTTGGGAGAGCTGTCAGCCGACCAGGCTGACTGAGAGGGTACTCCGTTTGAGGATTGGAAGCGTGTATTGGAGCGCGGGACCCTCTCAGTCTGCCCCAAAGGGGCAGCCAGCTCTCCCAAAGGGAGAGCCAAGGTCGCTTCGCTCCGAAGAAACGACGCCGCCAAATTACAATATGCCGAAATGCTGAGTCAAACCGATATGCACATTACATTTTCTTTCATTATACCAGATGCCATAGAAATGTCAAATTCTCCGGCAGATTTTTAGACAGTTTTGTCACAGCAAAAAAACACCTGCACCTCTTGCGGAACAGAGGCGCAGGTGCGGTTTTTCAGAAAAGCTCCAGGGATTGCTTCCATTGAAGGATGCGAAGGACAGATTCGTCGATGGCGGATTCGCCGATACGGCCATCCCGGCAGGCCTGCAGGACGGCTTCGTATTGGGTGGGGTAGTCGGTGGAGCACAGCAGGTCGTTGCCAGCCAGGACAGCCAGGACGGCGGCCTCCCCGGAACCGTACTGCCTGGCAATGGCATCCATGGACAGGTCGTCTGTGATGACGACACCGTCAAAGCCCATGGCAAGCCGCAGATACCGGTGCATTTCCGGTGAGAGGGAGGCGGGGGATTCCGCGTCGATGGCCTCCACTATGTTGTGGCTGACGAGGATTGCGTTGCCTCCGGCTTCGATGCCTGCAAAGAAGGGCTGCAGGTCATTGGTCTCCAGCTCCTGGAGGCTGCGGCTGTCCACGGCGATGCCCACATGGGTGTCGGCGTTGTTGCCATAGCCGGGGAAGTGCTTCATCACGGCGCCCACCTGGAACGCTGCCATTTCCCGGATGGCACCGGCTACGAACTGCCCGGTGGTTTCCGGGGACTGACCCAGAGAGCGGCGGTACATAAACGCGCCGCTCCGGGTGGAAATGTCGCAGACCGGGGCCATGTTTACGTTGATGCCCAGACTGTGCAGGAGCCATGCTTTTTCGGATTCCTCCCGCAGCACCCGTTCCATGCCGCCCTGGGCATAGAGATTTCTGGGGGACTGGAAGCGGGTCAGACGTAAGGCGCGCTGGCTGCTGACCCGGCAGACGTCGCCGCCCTCCTCATCCACCGCGATCAGCAGCGGGATGGAGGCTGCTGCCTGATAGGCGCTCAGCGTCTGACGCAGAGAATCCGGAGTTTGACCTTCAAAATCCCGGCCGAAAAGAAGATAGCCGCCCAGATGGTAACGGCTCACATCCCCCACGGCATCCGTCTCCGGGCACCTTGCCAGGAAAAGCTGGCCGACCTTTTCCTCCAACGTCATGGAGCAGAGCGTTTTTTCCAAATCAATATCCTCCTTTGCGGCGGCGGAGACGGCAGAAGCTGTAAAGAGAACAAAAGCCAGCAGCAAAACAGTGATGATGTGTTTCATGGAACCTCAGGCTCCCATCCGCAGGCCGCAATGCGCTTTTTCAGCCAGTTCCCTCTGAGATAAACAAGGAAAAATACCGTGGCGGCCAGGGCCCAGCTGATGGGATAGCAGACGGTGAGCATGCCCAGGGTATGCCAGCGGCGAACCACGGTGGCCAGCCAGAGGATGCGGAACAGGCAGACGCAGGTTCCCGTGATCACCGTGGGCATCACGGAATAGCCGGTGCCCCGCATGGTGCCCGCAAAGACCTCCACCGGCATGAACACAGCGTTGAAGGGCACGATGGATGCAACAATGAAAGCGCCGGTGGCAATGACCTCCGGGTCGGTGGTGTAGATGCCGAGAATCTGATGGCGGAAAAACACCATCAAGAAGCTGAGAACGCCCACCATGGACACGCTCATAATCATGCAGGCCCAGACGCTCTGCCGGATGCGGCGGTACTTCCGGGCACCGAAATTCTGCCCCACAAAGGTGGTCACCGCCACGCCGAAGGCGCCGGAGATCATCCAGGTGATGGAATCGGTTTTGCCGTGGGCGGTCCAGGCGGCCATCACCACATCCCCGAAGGAATTGATGCCGGACTGGATCAGAATGTTGGAAAAATCAAAGGTCACGAACTGAAGCCCCGCGGGCACACCGATTTTCAGGATGCGGCTCAGCAGCTCCCGGTCAATGGAGAGACAGCGGAGCTTCAACGGTGTATCCGGCAGCTTCAGCAGCACCGCAATGGGCAGCGCCGCGCTGATGAACTGGGCCACGGCGGTGGCCAGGGCCGCACCGGCAACGCCCATTTTCAGCACCGCCACAAACAGAAGATCCAGCACCACGTTCAGCACGCAGGTGGCCATGAGGAACAGCATGGGCCTTCGGGAATCCCCCATGGCCCGGAGAATGCCCGCACCCATGTTGTAGACCATGGAGCCGATGGCGCCTGCAAAGCAGATGCGGATATAGACGGAGGCGTCTGCGATGCAGCTTTCGGGTGTTTGCATCCAGCGCAGCACCATGGGCCCCATGGCGGTGCCGAGAACCGCGATGATCGCGCCCAGCACCAGCGACAGGGCAATGCCGGTGTGCAGGGCCTTGGAGATGCCCTTTCGGTTTTCCGCACCGCAGAATTGGGACAGGATCACCGTGGCGCCGGAGCTGATGCCGATGAAAAAGCCGTTGACCATGTTGACCAGGGGGCCGGTGGAGCCAACGGCTGCCAGCGCCGTGGTGCCGACGACCCGTCCGACGATGATGGTGTCCACGGTGTTGTACATCTGCTGGAAGAAGGTGCCCAGCAGAATGGGGAAGAAAAAGATCAGCAGCTGCTTCCAGATATTGCCTTCGGTGATCTGGCGCTGCTTTGCGGATGAACTCATTGTGTCACGTCTTTCTGCCGGCGTCACTGCCATTTGTCGCACAGCTGATTGATCTGGTCGGTGAATTTGATCACGTTCTTGTTGCTCATGCCCTTGGACTTGATGATGATGGCGGTGAGACGCTTGCCGGCGGCCACCAGCTTGTCGTAAAGGGAGGCCTTTCTGGCGGCGCTCTGGCTCACGGTCTCCTTCACAACGGGCACACCCGCAGGCTCATATTCATACTGCCCGGTCATCAGATCAAACATCGCTCCGCTGTAGGGCGCATTGGCGGCGATGCCCAGCTTATCTTGGATGAGCTTTGCAAAGATATCCGTCACCTGATCCTCGCCGTGGTTGACAAAGACGCACCGGGGCTTTGTTTCAAAGCACTCCAGCCAGTGCAGCAGCATGCTTTGATCGGCGTGGCCGCTCTTGCCGGGCATGAAGGCAATTTCGGCGTTCACCGCAACCTCTTCGCCGAAGAGCTTCACGGAGGAGGCGGCGCCGTCCAGCAGGGTCCTTCCCAGGGTGCCCTCGGCCTGATAACCGACGAAGAGAATGGTGCTTTCCTTTCGCCATAGGTTGTGCTTCAGATGGTGGCGGACACGGCCGGCTTCGCACATGCCGCTGGCGGAGATGATGACCTTCGGCTCTCTGTCTGCGTTGATGAGCTTGGATTCCTCGCTGGTGATGGCGGCAGTTAACCCCGGGAACACCAGCGGGTTGATGCCCCGGCGAACCAGCTCCCGGGTTTTCTCATCCAGGCAGTCGTCGCTGCACTGCAGGAAGACACCGGTGGCCTCGATGGCCAGGGGGCTGTCAACATAGACCTTGAAGTCATCGTGGCCGTGCACCATGCCGCTGTCTTTGATTTCCCGGATCAGGTAGAGCATTTCCTGGGTTCTGCCCACGGCAAAGGCGGGGATCACCAGGTTGCCGCCCCGGTCCAGGGTTCTTTGGATGCAGTCTGCCAGATATCCGGCAAAATCCCCGGTGCCTTCGTGGAGACGGTCACCGTAGGTGGATTCGATGACCACATAATCCGCGTCCCGGATGAAGGCCTTTTCGCTTAGGATGGGCATATTTTCATTGCCCAGGTCACCGCTGAACACGAGCTTTCGGGTGATGCCCTGCTCCGTAAGCCAGATTTCGATGGAGGCCGAGCCCAGCAGATGGCCTGCGTTGGCAAAGGAGATTTCGATGCCGTCGCCGATGCGGATGCGCTGGCCCATTTTGCAGGGACGGAAGCACTTCACCGCCGCCTGGGAGTCGGCAACGGTGTAGATGGGGGTGGTGGGGGCGCTGCCGGAACGGGCGGCCTTGCGGTTACGCCATTCGGCCTCCTGCTCCTGAATGTGGGCAGAGTCCCGGAGCATGATGCTGCTGAGGTTGCAGGTTTCCTCGGTGGCGTAGATGGGGCCCTGAAAGCCGTTCTTGCAGAGCATGGGCAGCAGACCGCTGTGGTCGATGTGGGCATGGGTCAGCAGCACAAAGTCCAGAAGCACAGGGCTGACGGGGAGCACCTGATTTTCAAAGATATCCTTGCCCTGCTCCATGCCGCAGTCCACAAGCCCGTAATGCCCGCCCGCCTCGATGAGGGTGCAGCTCCCGGTGACTTCGTGGGTTGCCCCCAGAAATGTCAGTTTCATAAAAACCTCCTTGGATTGGCGGTGGATTATTGATTTTTTAGCGTAGCAAATTGTAATTTGGCGGCGAGTCGCCGCGGACAATGGCGCACCGGGCTGGTGTGTCATCCGGGACTCCCAGCTACTGTAGGGGAGGATATCATCCTCCCGCGCAGTGTAAGCCCTCAAAAGGCAATCACGTTGGGCGAATTCGTACCTATGTCCAACATTTTTCCATTCAACCGAACACTCAGGAAACGAAACCTGGCGGGAGGCTAATAGCCTCCCCTACGGTGGCCTGAGCAAAAATCTGCCCGCCAAATTCCAATTTGCCTATCTTCTGATGGGAATCGATCCGTGATTCTTATTATAAACCTTCTTTTCCCAAATGTACAGCCATCGTGGAGGGAAAAGTTCTGCCGGGGGATATCCATGGGACGGTGAATGATTCTTCGCTGGCATAAAACACGCCTGCGGCATTGACTTTTTTGCTCCCGCGTGGTATATATGTATGGAGAGCAGACCAACAAACCAACGGAAAAACATCCGTATTTTTCGTTTGATTACGGAACAAACTGAATTTTGACAGGAGAAATGACTATGATTCATGACAGCAATATGCCGCCCAGAAGAAGCATTGCCTTCATCGGCTCTGAGTGCCACCCCTTTGTGAAGACCGGTGGACTGGGCGATGTGATGTACGCCCTGCCCAGAGCGCTGAAGGACATGAACTGCGACGTCCGGGTGATCCTGCCCCGGTATGCCTGCATCCCCCAGAAGTATCAGGATAAGATGGTCTATCGCGGCTCCTTCTATATGGACCTGGGCGAAACCGGAAGAAGCTGGTATGTGGGCATCATGGAGTATGTCTGGGATGGCGTGACCTACGATTTCATCGACAATCAGGAGCTGTTCTCCGGCAGCAAGCCCTACACCAGCCTGGTGGACGACATCCCCAAGTACTGCTATTTCAGCAAGGCCGCTCTGGCGGCGCTGAACTACATGGACTGGATCCCCGACATCATCCACTGCCACGACTGGCAGGCGGGCCTTGTGCCGGTGTTCCTGCGCACGCTGTTTGCACCCACCAAAATTGGCGGCGCCAAGACCATCCTGACCATCCACAATCTGCGCTTCCAGGGCATCTACGATATTCCCACCATCCGCCGCTGGACTGGACTGCCCCGGGAGGTTTTCAGCTACGACAATCTGCAGCAGGGCAATAACGATGCCAATATGTTCAAGGGCGGTCTTGCCTACGCCGACCGGATCACCACCGTCAGCGGCACCTATGCCAAGGAGATCCAGACTTGGGAGTACGGCGAGAATCTGGAATCCCATCTGAGCTACCACAAGGGCAAGCTCCGGGGCATCGTCAACGGCATCGACTATGATATGTGGAATCCCAAGACCGATCCGGCACTGCCTGCCCACTATGATATTGGCGATGTCCTGACCCAAAAGCCGGAGAACAAGCGGGCGCTGCAGCAGGAGCTGGGGCTGGAACAGAATGCGGACAAATTCGTCATCGGCCTGATCTCCCGCCTGACCGACCAGAAGGGACTGGACCTGGTCAACGCCGTGATTCCCGACATCATGGACGGAAATACCCAGGTGGTCATCCTGGGCACCGGCGATAAGCAGTATGAGGATTCCTTCCGGGCTTTTCAGGCCGCCTATCCCGGCAGCTTCGCGGCCTGCATCCAGTATGACGAGGCCCGGGCCCACAGAATCTACGCCGGCGCGGATGCCCTGCTGGTGCCCTCTCGGTTTGAACCCTGCGGCCTGACCCAGCTGAACGCCATGCACTACGGCACCATCCCCATCGTCCGGGAAACCGGCGGTCTGAAGGATACCGTGGAGCCCTACAACCAGTACTTCCACATCGGCAACGGCTTCACCTTCGACCGCTACGAAAGCGGCCTGCTGCTGGACGCCATCAACCGGGCCAAGGCACTCTACTTCACCGAACGTCCCGTTTGGGATGAGATGGTGCAGCGGGATATGGAAAAGGATGTCTCCTGGGAGAACTCCGCCATGCAGTATCAGGATCTGTACCTGGAACTCACCAGATGGTAAAATAAAAAACGGCGCACAGGGATCCTTCCCAAAGCAGGGAAGGACGCCTGTGCGCCTTTGCTGTCAGCCGTGGTAATCGCCGGTTGCGGAGTTGACTGCGACAAAGGGGACGAGCTCGCCGCCTATCTCCACATAAACCTGATAGATCCCGTTGCCCAGATCCTCATAGTATTCCGGTACAACGCCGTATTTCTGGAACAGATCCTCTGCCAGAGTGACTTTCCATGGTTCATCCTGGGTGGCTTTTTCCCAGTTGGACGGGATGGCAAGCCCGGTGTCCTCCTGGTCGCCGTATACCCAGTAGATGGTCATATCCTGATAAGCCATTTCCAGCCCGGTGGACCCATTATCCGAGGTGATGCGCATATCCCAGTTTTGCTGGGTTTGTTCCAGGTCCGAGGTCAGAAACGCATGGAGGGTATTGGCCTCCACGCTGTATGTGCCATGCCAGCTCTCTGCGCCGATGTACCAGCTCATTTCACCGTTTCCGCGGATTTCCATGCTGGCGCCCCACTCCCCATACCCGGGGAACAGCTCCAGGGAATTGGCAAAGGCATCCAGATCGTTTTTGCTCACGTCCAGATGCCACGGCCCGATGAGCTCGTAATTCAGCTGAATGGGTTCTTCCGTCGCAGCGGTATTGGCGCTTTGCGGATTCGTCTCTTCCGTTTCCTCCTGAGAGGCTGACGGGGTTTGGTAATCCTGAGCGTCCGGTACGAATTCAGTTTTCCTGCTGCACGCTGCCAGACCCAGGCACAGGATCAGCGCCAGAAGCAGGGCGGTAAGTTTTTTCATAAATAACATCTCCGTTTCATGATTTGAATTCAGATATTTTGTTTTGGCTGGGGTGTCTTCCTCTTCTGGGTATGTGCATATCGGATTGACTCAGCAAATTGTAATTTGGCGGGGCAAATTACCACCCAGCCAATGTAGGGGAGGATATCATCCTCCCGCGCAGTGGGGCTTCCCAATCATGCGCTTTGTTGGGCGAATTCGTACAAAGCTGGACAATTACCCATTCAACCAAACACGCAGTTATCCTACGTGGCGGGAGGCTAATAGCCTCCCCTACAGTGGCTTGAGCAAAAATCTGCTCTGCAAATTACAATTTCGCAAGGTTGCTGAGCAAAGCCGATAAGCACATCTGGGTAATCTGCGCAAGGGAATTTACTTTTGACCTTCGGTTCCCTCCGAATCCTCCTTTTTTATGCGGGATCCGATGGCAAGGCCCAGCAGCATCCCCAGACAGATGCCGATGCCGGTATGATTTCCGAGAGATGTGCCGATGGCTGCGCCAAAGCACATTCCCAGGCACATGCCCTCGGTTCCATAATCGTCGCTTTGTTCTTCCTCGTTTTTCTTCTTTGCGCTTCTTGCGGCAAACACCGCCAGCAGAAGCCCCATTGCGACCCAGGGCATTGCAGCCCGAAGGAAATCCAATACATTTTCCATAGCGTTCTCTCCTTAGCATTTTTGTTGACTTACGCACCATATTCTACACGAGGATTCCTGGGGAATATAGGTAGATAATGTATGCGTATGTGTCAGAAATATAGAATACTTCCTAACGTTCGGCAGCTTTTGGACCAAAGAGGAACGGCTATGCCCGTTGCGGGCACAGCCGCAGCGCAAATGATCGTTATCCGATTGGGGCCGTTCCTTCCGTTGAAAAGCGACTTTGCCCAGCTGAAAGAAACTTATTTCTGCCAGACCCTGAAAAACTGCCGGATATGTCTGCTCACCAGCTCCATGACCTCAGGCTCCCGTTCCGGCTCCCGGTCGCAGAGGTTAATCCACACGGAAATGGGCAGACAAAACTGGGCTGCCATGATCTCCGGGTCATCTTCCGCCAGAATGCCCTTTTGAATCAGGCACTTGATCAGTCCGGTAAAATACCGCATCACATCGGAATAATTCTGTTTCGTTTGCAGCTTTGCCAGCTCCTGATTCTGGAACTGCTCGATCATCAGCATTTTCCGGGCTCTGCTGATATAGGGATCATGGATGATGTATCGAATCTGCTCCTGGATCATCTCCACGGCTTCGCCGGGAGTCAACGGCAGATTTTCCACGTTTTTCTCCCAGTCCGTTTTGGCAAAAATCGAATGCTCTGCGTACTGCCCCAAAACTTCCTTCACAAGCGCATCCAGAATGGCCTGCTTGCTCTCGAAATGGCTGTACAGCGACGCTTTGCGGATGCCCACTGCCCCCGCAATTTGGGAAATTGAGGTGGCCTCAAATCCCTGCACCGAGAACAGCTCCAGTGCCGCCTCCAAAACTTCCTGTTTTGTGTTTCCCCGATCCATAAGCCTTTCTCCTTTGCTGCAATCACAGAATGCTGGGGAACCTCTGAATAAATCGTCTACGGCTGAGCAGCGGATCTTTTGCTCCCTCAGTGCAGTTTGGAAAATCGGAAATACATACAGTATTCCTCGATTTTTCAAACTTTCTGAGGAAGCAAAATCTCTCGCTGTCAGCTCTTGCCGATTTAATCAGAGCTTCCCTGGTGTCTGCTTCCGCAATGACATATCCGTTTCTTTCGCTTATAGTATAGCAACCGAACGTTCGGAAGTCAACCGTTTTTTCATGCGCTTATGATGCCGGATCAGCAGATGATAATGGATTTTCTGAGGTATTCCGCCGTGATGGTCTTTCCCTGCTGCCAAACAGGAGCAGATTCCGCTCCTGCGGCGTATAGTCGCCGTATTTTTTGTTCAGATCGAACAGTCCCGACAGTCCACCGGACTGTCCCATTTTGATCGATTCGAGTCCTCCGCGATACCAAGAAAGCAGATACCCGGTTCGGGTATCTGCTTTCTTGGTGCCGGCAACCGGACTCGAACCGGTACGCATCGCTGCGAGGGATTTTAAGTCCCTTGTGTCTACCGATTTCACCATGCCGGCGTGGCTTTAAAATCATAGCATATTTTTTGCCGTCAGTCAAGCGCTCCTGTGGACGCTCTGCTGGGAAACCGGGTTTTCGCACCTGCCGGTTGCGAAAAAAGCGGAAACTGCCCATCCGGGGTGGTGGAAAAGTGCGCCGTGGATTGCTATAATGATGATACAGCGCTGATAACACGGAAAAGGAGAAAACACATATGAGCTTCGGAAAGAATTTGCAGCACCTGCGCCGCCTGTGCGGCATGACCCAGGAGTCGCTGGCGGAGCAGCTGAACGTGAGCCGCCAGACTGTGTCCAAGTGGGAGATGGATACCGCCCAGCCGGAGATGCCCAAGGCGGTGGAGCTGTGCCGGATTTTCAGCTGTACCCTGGACAATCTCTTCCGGGAGGAATTGGATGTCTGCGACAGTGCTTACTCCAACCTCCGGGTGGAGGAAGTGCCGGCACTGCGCTACATCAAGCATATCGTCATCAGCACCAGTCCCGAGGACGATGCCATCGACCGCATCCGTGCCATTGCCCGCAGCTGCGGCGTGGAAGAGCCCAGGATCATCGGCTGGGACTTCCCCCAGCTGTCCATGGAGCAGATCAACGTATACCACATGCACGGCTATGCTGCCGCCTGGGTTTTGCCTGAGGGCCTGACCCCGGAGGGATACGAGGTGGAGGAGCAGCCCGCCCATCGGTACGCCGCCATCCACATTGAGCGCCCCTTCGACAATCCCTTTGTCACCATTCCCAACGCCTACCGGACGCTGATGGACTACATGCGCCTCAACGGCCTTGGGCACTGCGAGAAAGATATCATTCCCTGCTTTGAAACCGCCGGACCGACCATGGATGTCTACATTGCCTGCCGATAAACAACTCCCCCGCAGAGACGTAATGGCCTCTGCGGGGGTTGGCATTTACGCGTTGAGGATATCCATGAATTCCTCGCCGGTGATGGTTTCCCTTTCGTACAGGTATTTGGAAATCTCCTCCAGCTTGGCGCGGTTTTCCGATAGAATCCGGGCGGCTTTTTCGTGCTGCTGCTTCACCAGCGCCACCACCTGACGGTCGATCTCCGCCTGGGTTTCGGCGGAGCAGGCCAGAGCGGCATCGCCGCCCAGGTACTGATTGCTGACGGTTTCCATGGCAACCATGTCGAAATCCTGGCTCATGCCGTAGCGGGTGATCATGGCCCGGGCCAGCTTGGTGGCCTGCTCGATGTCGTTGGAGGCGCCGGTGGAGATGGTGCCGAAGATCAGCTCCTCCGCCGCACGGCCGCCGGTGAAGGTGGCGATTTTGTTTTCGATCTCTTCCTTGGTCATCAGGTAGTGATTGCCCTCGTCCACCTGCATGGTGTAGCCCAGGGCGCCGGAGGTGCGGGGGATGATGGTGATTTTCTGCACTGGTGCGGAGTGGGTCTGCATGGCTGCCACCAGGGCGTGGCCGACCTCATGATAGGCCACCGTCCATTTTTCCTTATCCGTCAGGATGGCGTTCTTTTTCTGATAGCCGGCGATGACCACCTCGATGCTCTCCTCCAGATCGGCCTGGGTGGCGAACTTTCTGCCGTCCCGGACGGCGCGGAGAGCAGCCTCGTTGATGATGTTGGCAAGCTCCGCGCCGGAAGCGCCGGAGGCCATTCTGGCAATCTGCTGGAAATCCACATCGTCCGCCAGCTTGACCTTCTTGGCGTGGACCTTCAGAATGCGCTCCCGGCCCTGCAGGTCGGGCAGCTCCACCGGAACCCGGCGGTCAAAGCGTCCGGGACGGGTCAGGGCGGGGTCCAGGGATTCCGGACGGTTGGTGGCTGCCAGAATGATGACGCCGGAGTTGCCCTCGAAGCCGTCCATTTCGGTCAGCAGCTGATTCAAGGTCTGCTCCCGTTCGTCGTTGCCGCCCATGCTGCCGGTGTTTCGCTTCTGGCCGATGGCGTCGATCTCATCGATAAAGACAATGCAGGGGGCCTTTTCCTTGGCCTGCTTAAAGAGGTCACGAACCTTGGAAGCGCCCATGCCCACAAACATTTCCACGAATTCAGAGCCGGACATGGAGAAGAAGGGAACGTTGGCTTCGCCTGCCACTGCCTTTGCCAGCATGGTTTTGCCGGTGCCCGGAGGGCCCACCAGCAGGACGCCCTTGGGCATGGTGGCGCCGATTTCCTTGTATTTTTCCGGGTCGTGGAGGTAATCCACGATTTCTGCCAGGCTTTCCTCCGCCTCATCCACGCCTTCCACATCGGCAAAGCTGATGCCGTCGGAGGACTTGACATATACCTTTGCGTTGGATTTGCCCATGTTGAACATCATGGAGTTGGCGCCGCCGGCCCGATCCATCAGTTTTTTGCTCATAAACTGGCCGATTCCGATGAAAATCAGAATGGGCAGAATCCAGGACAGGAGGATGCTCAGCAGGGGAGAGGTTTCCTCGATGATCTCACTGCCGAAGGTGGCACCGGAATCCCGCAGGCGCTGTACCAGCTCCGGGTCATCCATCAGGCCGGTTTTGTAAACCCTGGTGCCCTCCTTGTCGGTGAAGAGAATCTGGTTGTCCTGCTGCTGGACCTGCCCGATTTCTTTGTTTTCAGTCATCTCCATAAAGGTGCCGTAGTCCACTTCCTGGATGCTGTGCTGGGCGATCAGGGGTACTGCCAGGGAGTTGATCAGCATCAGCGCAATCATGACAATGCAGTAATAATAGATAAGTGGTTTTTTGGGTTTGTTTACTTCGTTCATATTCATAAATAGATCCTCTCTTCCAATGATTTTAATCCCTTTTTTGTATTCTATCTCCATTCAAGGAAAGATTTGTTAACAAATAAGGAACGGTTCATTACGAATTTAGAAATGTTGAAAACAAAGCAAAGACCCTCCGCAAATCAGAAAGAGTTCCGATCTGCGGAGGGGAGAGGTGTGATGTTTACGCCTTCAGCTGGAAAAGGGGCTGTGCCACTCTTTTATACAGCAGCATGGTCAGCACGGAGACCAGCGCACCCTTCACCAGGTTCAGGGGGGCGACGCACAGGAACACAAAGCTGCCCACACCGGAGATGGAGGGGTGGATGGCGGCGCCCATTTCGATGATGGACTCCAGGGGCATGTGGAACAGCTCAGAGAACTTGGGCAGCAGATACCACGCATTGAAGGCGGTGCCCAGGATGGACATGCACAATGTACCGATGATGAGACCGATCAGCGCGCTGAGCTTGGTCTTGCGCAGATGGTACCAGATGGTGGCGGGCAGAACGAAGCAGCAGCCCACAAAGAAGTTGGCAAAATCACCCACAAAGGCGGTGGAGGTTCCCTTCAGCAGCAGCTTCAGCAGAATTTTGATGCCCTCGCAGGCCACGGTGGCGCTGGGTCCCAGATAGAAGCCTGCCAGCAGCACGGGCACCTCGGAGAAGTCCAGCTTGTAGAACCCCGGAGCCAGGAACAGCAGGGAGAAGTCCAGCATATGCAGCACGGCGGCAATGGCCGAGCAGATGCCGATGATGCTGACCCGCCGGGCGGCGGTGACATGCCGGAGCTGGGGCAGCTTTTTTTCCGCAAGCAGGGAAAGAACCGCCAGCGCGGCGACCACCAGAATGCAGACGAGAACGAAGCTGAGATTGTTGGTAATGTCGGTGAATAATTTTGTCATAACAGACACCTCTGCATGAAAAATACCCCCTGAGAATAGACTCAGGGGGCGAAAATAAACGCAAATATTCTTGCGCATCTTCTTCCATCCAGACTTCAGGCATTTTGCTGCCTGTCACTGTCGGTATCGGAATTCCACCGATTCGGCGCCGAAGCGTTCGCGGACTGTCACCGCCGGTGGGGAGTTGCACCCCGCCCTGAAGATACTCTTCATTTGTGCCTTTAGACTAGCACACTTCTGCGTCCTTGTCAAGACGGGAAATGTATGGTAAGATAAACAGGAAATCAGATTGGAGAGTGAAGAGTGGAGAGAAAGGGAATCCGCAGTTTCCGCATTTGTTATGCAGTATTTTGCGGTTTTTTCTGAAAAAGGTATCGTTTTCCTCATCTTCACTCTCCACTCTTCACTCTCCAATCTGAAAACCAGTGTCAATTTAGTCTATGGCAACACCGCACAATGGGGCAAGGAGATTCGGCAAAAGATCCGCCGAAGCCCGCAGTTCCCATTGTGCGGCGTTGCCCCATAAAAATGCGGCGTATGCTATGCGGCAGCGGACTGTGTGGCCTGGGTGGTTTCCTGCTGTGTGGGCTGGGTGGTTTCCGCGGTGGGGGGCATCTGGAAGCCGCGGACCTTGCCGTGGGCAGAGGTGTCGGTGACATCGCCGCCGATGACCTGATTTTTGTAGACCAGCAGCGTGGCGTAGACTGGCTCGGTGGCGCCGGGGAAGTTGCGGATCTCGTAGACATAGCGCATGACCTTTTTTCCGGAGAATTTGCTCAGGTCATACCCCTGTCCCTTCTGCAGAGCGTTGTATCTGCGGAACATCTCGCTGGTCTCGTCGGGGATCTTCACCTGGGTGCTCTCTTTGGGCGCGGGGGTCACCTCCCAGCCGAACCCCTCCAGAAATTTCACCCGGCTGTCGTTGGCGGACAGGGAACCGGAGGTGGTGGCGGAGGCTTCGCTCCGGTTTCCGAAGATGAGGATCAGTGTCAGCAGTACGGCGGCTACGGCGACCAGAATCAGCATGATCTTTTTGAAATCGACCTTTGCGGTCAGAATCATCATAACAGTCTCCCTCCTGCAGATCGGGAATCCCGGAAGCGTCGGCTTCGGGCTTCTCCATAGGTTACTGCAATCTATGATGGACAGGGCGGGGATAGAACGGAGGCAATATGGATCGTTTGGATAAATTCCTGTGCGACAGCGGCGCCGGTACCCGCAGCCAGGTGAAGCAGCTGCTGAAAACCGGCCGTGTGACCGTGGACGGAAAGCCGGAAACCGACGGCAGCCGGAAGCTGGAGCCTAAGGATCATGAAATCTGCCTGGATGGGACGGCACTGGGCGGGAGGAAACGTGCCGTGGTGATGCTCAATAAGCCAGCAGGCTATGTCACAGCCACAGAGGATCCCAGGGATCCCACGGTGATGGAGCTGCTGCCGCAGGAGATGAAAAACTGGGACTTAAAGCCTGTGGGCAGACTGGACAAGGCCACGGAAGGGCTGCTGCTGTTTACCAACGATGGGGATTTGCTCCACCGGCTGATCTCCCCCAAAAAGGAAGTCCCCAAGGTTTACTATGCCCGGCATGAGGGAACCGCCGGGGAAGCGGATGTGACTGCTTTCCGGGAGGGGCTGACCCTGGGCGACGGGACGAAGTGCCTTCCCGCCAGGCTGGACCCTCTGGGAGACGGGGAGAGTCTGGTCACCGTCTGCGAGGGAAAATACCATCAGGTCCGCCGGATGCTGGCCTCCCGGGGACTTCCCGTGACCTATCTGGAGCGCAGGCAGGAAGGACCTCTGACATTGGGCGATCTGCCCAGAGGCGGCGTCCGGGAACTGAACGGGCAGGAGATTGCCGCGCTGGAAAATCCATAGGCGGCATCATTTCCCCCAGAACAGGCGGCTTTCGGCAATCGGAGGGGGAAAACATGCGCCCCTCGAAAACGTTCCAGCATATTGCTGTATAAAAAAGGTACCGTTTCGGCATAGTCTTTTGTGGCACTTGGAATAATACCTAAAAAGCATGTAAGTTTTTGCAGTAAAATGTCAAAAGGTACTTGCAAAATGCGCAAAAGATGTGTATACTGATTCTATAGTTTTATGAATTGTGCTTTTATGCAAGATTCTAAGGAGGCAGCAATATGTCCAACAGTGTTTTCCAGAGCGTCATCATTCAGCTAAAGGACATTCCCGACCATACCTTTGGTGTCATCGATACGGAAGGCAGCGTCGTGTCCTGCACGGATTCTTCTCTCCTGGGCGAGCGCTGGAGCGATGCCGCCCTGAAGGTTGGCAACGCCGGTGACAGCATCGTTACCTTTGGCCAGAAGTGTTTCAAGGCCATTGTGGGCAGCTCCAATTACTTTGAGTATGCCGTTTTCTGCAGCGGCGACGATGAAATCGCCAGAAGCTTCTGCTCCATGGCCTACATCGCCCTCAGCGATGCCAAGGGCTTCTATGAGGAGAAGCATGACCGGGGCACCTTCGTCAAGAATATCATCATGGATAATATTCTGCCCGGCGATATTTACATCCGCGCCAAGGAGCTGCACTTCGCCACCGATGCGCCCCGGGCTGTGTTCCTGATCCGTCAGGTGGGCCACAGCGATGTTTCCACTGTGGATGTACTGTCCGGAATGTTCCCGGATAAGCTCCAGGATTTCGTCATCAGTGTCAACGAAACCGATATTGCCATCGTCAAGCAGATCACGCCCAACACCACCAGCGAGGATCTGGAGAAGCTTGCTGCCAATCTGGAGAGCACCCTGAAGAACGAGCTGCGCATCAAGACCGTCATCGGCATCGGCACCGTTGCCGAGCATCTGCGGGAGCTGGCTGACGCCTACAAGGAGGCGCAGACCGCCATCGAGGTGGGCAAGGTCTTTGACACCGAGAAGAGCATCATGCACTATGAGAACCTGGGCATCGGCCGCTTGATCTATCAGCTGCCCACCACCCTGTGCGAGATTTTCCTGTGCGAGGTCTTCAAGAAAAACTCCATCGACTCCCTGGATCAGGAGACCCTGTTCACCATCAACAAGTTCTTCGAGAACAACCTGAACGTCTCCGAGACCTCCCGGAAGCTCTTTGTCCACCGCAACACCCTGGTGTACCGGCTGGAAAAGATCAAGAAGCTCACCGGTCTGGACCTGCGGCAGTTTGACCACGCCATCGTCTTCAAGGTGGCGCTGATGGTCAGAAAGTACCTTTCCTCCAGAGAAAACAGATAAGAAATCATGCATATCTGCTTGACTTGCCAGACGGAGAAATTGTAAGAAGTTTTATTTCAGCCTCCCGCATTTTTTTCGCGGGAGGCTGTTTTACGGAGAAAGGAAGGGAAACCATGGAATACATTTCGGTAAACGGCAAAGAATATGGCGTTCTGAAGCTGCTGGGCAAGGGCAAGGGCGGTTATTCCTATCTGGTCTGCGACGAAGCGCAGAATCGCTATGTCCTGAAGCAGATCCACCATGAGCCCTGCGAATACTACCAGTTCGGCGACAAGCTGCAGTCCGAGCTGCGGGACTATCAGCGGCTGAAGGAAATCGGCATTCCCATCCCGGAGCTGCTGGATGCCGATGTGCCCAGCGAACGGATCCTGAAAACCTTCATCGACGGCCCCACCGTGGCCCAGCTTGTGGAGCAGGGGGCCATGCGGCCGGAGTACTATGACCAGATCCATGAAATGTGCCGGCTGCTCTACCCGGCGAATACCAACATCGATTACTATCCCACCAACTTCATTGTCCAGGACGGCAGGCTCTGGTATATCGATTTTGAATGCAACGACTATATGGAGCAGTGGGATTTTGAGCATTGGGGAAGGCAATACTGGTGAGGCAGCGGGACGGCTTTAATAAAATGTTAAGGCAACACCGCATAATGGGGCAAGGAGATTCGGCAAGAGATTTTACCCCAAGCGAAAGTATGAAAAATGCGGAAATACTTTTTGTATTTCCCATTTTTCATACTGCACGATTGGGGTAAAAGATCCGCCGAAGCCCGCAGCATCCATTGTGCGGTGTTGCCTTAAGGAATATTCCCCTTGAAAATGCGCTCATCCATGCTATAATGAAGACTAATGTATTATAATAACCGTATTATGTCTATCCGGGGAGGGAAACGGCGTTGTCGTTGTATCATCGAATTCTGGCACTGAATATGAAACGCCGGGGAAAACCCATGAGCGCCACAAAGCTGATCGCCGTGATCTTCGCCGTGATCATTCTGTGCGGCACGGGACTGCTGATGCTGCCCCAGGCCTCCCGGGATGGCCGCTCCTGCTCGTTTCTCAATGCATTGTTCACCGCCACCTCGGCCACCTGCGTCACGGGACTGACGCCCTTTGACACCTATACCCAGTGGAGCACCTTCGGCCAATGGGTGCTGCTGGGCCTCATCGAAATCGGAGGCTTGGGGTTTATGTCCGCTGCCACGCTGGTGATTTTTATACTGCGAAAGAAGATCGGCCTCAAGCAGCGCCTTGTCATGGCCCAGGCGCTGAGCCTCAATGAGTTGGACGGCGTTGTGAAGCTGCAGCGGACCGTTCTGGTGGGCAGCCTTGCCATGGAGGCCCTCGGGGCGCTGGTGCTGACGCTGCGGTTCTGGCCGGAGTACGGCTTCCGGCACGCCTTGCGCTGGGGTGTCTTCCACTCGGTTTCCGCTTTCTGCAACGCGGGCTTTGATATTTTCGGCGAGCTGGCTCCGGGCAGCAGCCTGCAGCTGTTCCGGCAAGACCCGGTGGTGCTGCTGACCCTGGCGGCGCTGATCGTAGTGGGCGGCCTGGGCTTTCTGGTCTGGGAGGAGCTGGCGGAAAAAAGGACCTTTCAAAAGCTTTCGGTGTATTCCAGGCTTGTCCTCTCGGCAACTGGAATTCTGCTGCTGTGCGGCTGGGCTCTGACCTGCCTGCTGGAGTGGAACAATCCCGAAACCCTGGGCGGCCTGGATGCCGGAGGCAAGCTGCTGGGCGGCTTTTTCCAGTCCGTGACATTGCGCACAGCGGGCTTTGACGCCATCAATCAGAGCGCGTTGACCGAGGGCAGCAAAGCGGTTTCCATGGTGTTTATGCTCATTGGCGGCTCCTCCGGCTCCACCGCCGGCGGCCTGAAAACCGTCACATTTCTGGTGCTGCTGCTGTTCATTGCCTCCCGGGCAAGGGGCAGAAGCGTGGTCACGGTTTACCGGCGCACCATCCCGGACAACCAGGTGATGAACGCCATGACCATTGCCATCATCATGATCGTGCTGGCAATGTTCGGCGGTATCTTCATCAGCGCCACCGCTCCCGTGAGCTTTACGGATGCCCTCTTTGAGGCGGTTTCGGCGCTGGGAACTGTGGGCCTCACCGCAGGGGCTACAGGACTTCTGAGCGCCCCTGCCAAAATTCTGATTATTGTATTTATGTACTTCGGTCGTGTCGGCGTGCTGACCATCAGCCTGGGCTTCCTGATGGGGAATCAGGCGGTGGAGCGTTTCCGCTATGCGGAGACCACACTGCTGATCGGGTAAGGAGGAGACAATGAAATCCTATGTTGTAATTGGTCTCGGCCGTTTCGGCTCGGGTCTTGCCAGATCCCTGTGCCGTCAGGGAGCGGAGGTGCTGGCCATCGATATCCGCCCGGATCTGGTGCAGCAGGTGGCAAACGAAGTGACCCATGCTGTTGTGGGCGATGCCCAGGATAAGGAAGTCCTGCGGGCGCTGGATGTCAGAAGCTTCGACTGTGCCGTCATCGCCATCGGCGACAATCTGGCGGCCTCTGTGCTGACGGTGATGAACCTGAAGGAGCTGGAGGTGCCCTATGTGGTCTGCAAGGCCCACGATGAAACCCACCGGCGGGTGCTGGAAAAGCTGGGCGTGGACCGGGTGGTGATCCCGGAGCTGGAGTATGCCCAGCGCCTGGCAAGAAGCCTGTACTCTCACAATGTTCTTGACTATATCGAGCTTTCCAGGGATTACGGCATTCTGGAGATCCCCGCGCCCAAGGGCTGGGCGGGGAAGACCCTGCGGGAGCTGAATGTCCGGGCCAAGCTGGGCGTCAACATCATCGCCGTGAAAAACGGAGCGGAAACCAATGTGTCTCCCTCCGCGGACTATGCCATCCGGGCTGAGGATGTGCTGGCGGTGCTGGGTGACAACGTGGCCCTGGAGGCAGTGCAGAGACAGTGACGGAAGAGCGGATTACATCGAGAAAAAATCCCCTGCTGCAGCAGGTCAGAAAGCTCCTGTCCTCCCGAAAGGAGCGGCAGAGCCAGGGCCTTTTCGCCGCCGACGGCACCAAGCTGCTTCAGGAGGCGGTTCGCTACTGCGAAGGGCTCCACACGGTGATCCTCTCCGACGGCGTACAGGTGCAGGTGCCGGAGCATGTGCGCCTGGTGCGGGTGCCGGAGGATGTGATGGAATCCATCTCTCCCATGGCAGCGCCTCAGGGGGCGGTATTCCTCTGCCGGATGCCGGAAAAGACCGCATTTACCCCCCGGAGGGGAATGCTCCTGCTGGACGGCATCCAGGACCCCGGCAATCTGGGCACGATCCTGCGGACGGCGGATGCGCTGAATATTCCCGTGGGACTGCTGGAGGGCTGCGCGGACCCCTATAGCCACAAGGTCGTCAGGGCAAGCATGGGCGCCGTATTCCGCACCCCGGTGATGATGACCACCTGGCAGGAAGCAAAGCAGAAATGCGCCGCTGCGGGGGTCCGCGTGGCGGTGACGGCGCTGGATGATCGCGCCGTGGACATCCGGAAGGCGGATGTGTCGGGAATGGTGCTGGTCATCGGCAGCGAGGGCCAGGGCGTCCGCCGGGAAATTCTGGAAGGGGCGGATCACAGCCTGATTATCCCCATGAACCCCCACTGTGAATCTTTGAATGCCGCCGTGGCGGCGGCCATCGCCATGTGGCAGATGACAAGCTTGTAAAGAGGTGAACGGGATGCTGGAGCATTGGCTGTGGCTGGCCCACCGGCCGGGACTGAACGATCATAAAAAGCTGGTGCTGCTGGAGCACCTGGGCTCGCCGGAAAACGTATACGATGGCGAGGAATCGGAATACCGGGAGGTGGAGGGGATCACCCCCGGCGGCATGGAAGCGCTGTTTGACAAAAATCTGGACCCCTACACCCGGGCGCTGGAGACCTGCCAAAAAGAAAATATCCGTATCGTCACAATCCGGGATGAGGATTATCCCGACCGGTTGAAATCCATTTACGATCCTCCGCTGGTGCTCTATTATAAAGGCACTTTGCCGAATTTTGACGGCAATCCCACCATTGCCATCGTGGGGACCAGAACGGCTTCCGCCTACGGGCAGACCGTCGCCCGGAATATGGCGCAGGAGATCACCCGCTGCGGCGGCCTTGTGGTATCCGGCATGGCAAAGGGAATTGATTCGGCTGCCATGGAGGGGGCCATTGCGGAAAACGGCAGAGCCGTGGGTGTGCTGGGCTGCGGCGTGGACGTGATTTATCCCCGGAGCGGCAAGGTGCTCTATGCCAAAACCATGACCCAGGGCTGCATTCTCTCCGAATTCCTGCCGGGAACCGAACCGTTCCGCTGGAATTTCCCCAGAAGGAACAGGATCATCAGCGGCCTGAGCAACGGTGTTGTGGTGGTGGAGGCGCCGGAGAAAAGCGGCTCGCTGATCACGGCCCGGTGTGCGTTGGATCAGGGCAGGGATGTCTTTGTGGTGCCCGGCAATATCACTCTGGCGGGCTTTGCCGGAAGCAACCGGCTTCTGCGCGACGGTGCCGGGGCTGTCAGCTGCGGCTGGGATGTGATGAGCGAATACACCGGCATGTTCCCGGATAAAATCCGAAGGGATGATCGCCCGAAGCACAGGCAGGACGTGCCCAAGGAAGTGCCCGAGGTGCCCCAAAAGGTGGCGCAGAAGCCAAAAATCCCCCGGAAACAGCCGGATAAGACGAAAAAAGACATTGACAACGACGCATCCGCGCCGTATATTGACTTAAAAACGACCCTGCAGGGACTCTCCGCTGAGGAGCAGGCCATTGTGACTGCCATCGAAGCGGGGGAGCGGCTGCTGGATGAGGTGAGCGCGGAATGCGGCCTCCCCTCGGGGAAGCTGATCTCCACCTTGACCATGCTGGAGATGAAACGGATCATCGTCCGCCTGCCGGGTAAGCGCATTGCTCTGCGCAGAAATCTCTAAGTATCGAAAAGGAAGTTATTCATGGGAAAACCGAACAATCTCGTGATCGTGGAGTCACCCTCCAAGGCGAAGACCATTGGCAAATATCTTGGCCCGGACTACATTGTCAAGGCCAGCATGGGCCATCTTCGCGACCTGCCCAAGAGCAAAATGGGCGTGGATCTGGAGCATGATTTTACGCCGGAATATATCCCCGTCCGGGGCAAGGAAGAGCTGATCCGGGAGCTGCGGACGGCAGCCGACAAGGCACAGACCGTCTACCTCGCAACCGACCCGGACCGGGAGGGAGAAGCCATTTCCTGGCATCTGAAGGAACTGCTGGGACTGCCCGACGAAAAGGCGCACCGGGTAACCTTCAATGAGATCACCCAGCGGGTGGTGCGAGAATCCATCCAGCATCCCCGGGACATCGACTATGACCTGGTGGATGCCCAGCAGGCCAGACGCATTCTGGACAGGATCGTGGGCTATCAGCTGTCCCCGCTGCTGTGGAAGAAGGTGCGCCGGGGTCTGTCCGCCGGACGCGTCCAGTCCGTTGCCACCAGAATGGTGGTGGACCGGGAAAATGAGATCCGCGCCTTCCAGCCCAAAGAGTACTGGTCTTTGGATGTGACCCTGAACCGCCGGGGCAAGCCCGGCAGCTTTATCGCCCACTACTACGGCGAGGAGAAGAGGCGGGAGCTGGAAAATGAACAGCAGACCCAGTCCGTCATCGATGATATCACCGGGAAGGAATTCACGGTCACCAATGTGAAGAAGGCGGAGAAAAAGCGCACCGCAGCGCCTCCCTTCACCACCTCTACCTTGCAGCAGGAGGCCTCCCGAAAGCTGAATATGACCCCCAAGCGCACCATGATGATTGCCCAGCAGCTTTATGAGGGTGTGGACGTGGAGGGCGAAGGCACCCTGGGTCTCATTACCTATATGCGTACCGACTCCCTGCGCCTCAGCGATGAAGCCATGGATGCCGCCGCCGCCCTGATCCGTCAGCGCTACGGTGAGAACTATTACTATGGAAAGCACCATGTCTATAAGACCAAGGCAGGGGCCCAGGATGCCCACGAGGCCATCCGTCCCACCCATGCGGAGCTGGACCCCGAACGGGTAAAGGGCAGCCTGACCTCGGACCAGTACCGGCTGTATAAGCTGATCTGGAGCCGGTTCCTGGCCAGCCAGATGGCAAACGCGGTGTTTGACACCGTAGCCATCGATGCCGAGTGCTCCGGACATGTGTTCCGTGCCACCAACCAGAGCCTCCGCTTTGCCGGCTTCATCGCCGTCTATGAAGAGAGCAGGGATGACGAGGACGAGGCAAACGGTTCTCCGCTGCCCGACCTGCAGGTGGGCGAGAAGGCCGACGCATCCGGGTTTGACAAGCAGCAGCACTTCACCCAGCCTCCCGCCCGGTTCACCGAGGCCAGCCTGGTGAAGGCCATGGAGGAAAAGGGCGTGGGACGTCCTTCCACCTACGCTGCCACCATTTCCACCATCGAGGACCGGGAATATGTGTCCAAAGAGGATAAGCATCTGATTCCCACCGCCCTGGGCGAGGTGGTCACGGGATTGATGATGGACCGGTTCCAGGACATCATCGATGTGGAATTCACCGCCAACATGGAAAACCGGCTGGATGCGGTGGAAGAGGGCAAGCAGAACTGGAAGGATCTGCTGGCGGAGTTCTACCGGGATTTTGACCGGGAGCTGAAGGAAGCGGAGCAGGCGCTGGACGGCGTCCGGCTGAAGGTTCCCGAGGAGGAGACGGACGAAATCTGCGAGCTGTGCGGCAGGAAGATGGTCATCAAAATGGGCCGCTTCGGCAAGTTCCTGGCCTGTCCCGGCTTCCCCGAGTGCAAGAATGCCAAGCCGCTGGTGGAGCGGATGCCCGGCCGCTGCCCCAAGTGCGGAAGCGGTATGCTCAAGCGCAAATCCAAGCGGGGCTATGCCTACTACGCCTGCGAAAAGGGCGCCGAGTGCGGCTTTATGACCTGGGATGTGCCCACCGCCGAGGATTGCCCGGAGTGCGGCCAGACCCTGTTCAAGCGCTCCGGCAAGGGCAGGATGAAGCCCTTCTGTGTCAACGAAAACTGCTCCCGGTTCCTCCCGGAGGATCAGCGGGGCTACTATAAAAAGAAGACCGGGGATAATCCCGGGGAGCAGGAGGAGCAGTCCCCGGCCGAAGCACCCGGGGAGAAAACCGCCAAGAAAACAGCGGCAAAAAAGTCTGCCCCGAAGAAGACAGCCGCGAAGAAGCCCGCTGCAAAGAAAGCATCGGCAAAGAAAACCGCAGAAAAGAAGACGGCAGCGAGGAAACCCGCAGCCAAAAAGGCCGCAGCCGACACCGGCAGCGAGGCAAAGAAGAGGAAGTAACGCATGAAAGTCAAGGTCATAGGAGCCGGTCTCGCCGGCAGCGAGGCCGCATGGCAGCTGGCCAATCGGGGCATCGGGGTGGAGCTTTATGAAATGAAGCCCGTCAAGATGACCCCGGCCCATCACAGCCCCGACTTTGCGGAGCTGGTCTGCTCCAATTCCCTCCGGGGTGACCGTCTGGAAAATGCGGTGGGACTGCTGAAGGAAGAGCTGCGCCGCTGCGGCAGTCTGATTATGGCCTGCGCCGAGGCCACCCGTGTGGAGGCGGGCGGCTGCCTGGCGGTGGACCGTTCCGGGTTTGCCGCCATGGTCACGCAGAAGCTCCGGAATCATCCGAATATCACGGTGATCCCCGGCGAGGTGACCCGGGTGCCGGAAGGCCCCGTCATCATCGCCACCGGCCCGCTGACCTCCGATGCGCTGTCCCGGGCCATCGGGGAATACTTCGGCGAGGACTACCTCCATTTCTTTGATGCCGCTGCTCCGCTGGTGACAGCCGAGTCCGTGGATATGGAGCTTGCCTGGTGGCAGTCCCGCTATGACCGGGGGACCCCGGACTACATCAACTGCGGCATGGATAAGGAGCAGTATGAGGCCTTTGTCAAAGAGCTGGTGGCTGCGGAAGAGGCGCCGGTGCATGGCTTTGAGGACCAGCGGGTCTTTGAAGGCTGCATGCCCGTGGAGGTCATGGCCCGCCGGGGCTTCGATACCCTGCGGTTTGGCCCCATGAAGCCCGTGGGACTCCGGGACCCCAAGACCGGCAGGGAGCCCTACGCCGTGGTGCAGCTGCGGCAGGACAACGCGGCAAAGAGTGTCTTCAATCTGGTGGGCTTCCAGACCCATCTGAAATTCGGCGAGCAGAAGCGGGTCTTCTCCATGATCCCCGCCCTGCACGATGCCGAGTATGTGCGCTACGGCGTCATGCACCAGAACACCTTCCTCCAGAGCCCCAGACTGCTGGATCGCTATTACGCGGACCGCCGGAATTCCCTGGTGGCCTTTGCCGGACAGATGACCGGCGTGGAGGGCTATGTGGAGTCCACGGCCTCCGGCTATCTGGCGGCCGTGGCCATGGCGGCCAAGGTGCAGGGGAGGGAAATCCCGGATTTCCCAAAGACCACGGCCATCGGCGCCCTGGGAATGTACATCAGTGACGGAATCATCGAGAATTTCCAGCCGATGAACGTCAATTTCAGCATCATTTCCCCGCTGGAACAGCGGATTCGCAAGAAGGCAGAAAAGAATCTGGCAATCGCAAACCGGTCCCTGGCGGTGATCGACGCGCTGGTTGCCGGCGGCATCTGAAAAGAGGTAGAGGGTATGAAAATCATTCTGGACGCAATGGGCGGCGACAATGCCCCTGAGGCAGCCGTCCTGGGCGCCATTGATGCGGCGAAGGCCTACGGCGTGGAGATCACCCTGGTGGGCCGGGGCGAGGCCATCCTGGAGGTCATGGGCCGCCATAATATCACGGATCTGCCCGCAGGGGTGGAGATCGCCAATGCCGAGGACGTGGTGGATATGCACGATGATCCCGGCTCCGTGATCCGCAAGCGGAAGAACTCCTCCATGGTGGTGGGATTGAAGCTTCTTGCCGATGGCGAAGGCGATGCCTTTGTCTCTGCTGGTTCCACGGGAGCGCTGCTCACCGGCGCGACGCTGCTGGTCAAGCGTGTCCACGGCATCCGCCGGGCTGCCATGGCTCCCGCCATGCCCAATAAGAAGGGCGGCAAGACCGTCATCGTGGACTGCGGTGCCAACGCCGAGTGCACCCCGGAATTTCTGCTGCAGTTCGGCCTGGTGGGCTCTGCCTATGCAAAGAAGACCTACAATCTGGAAAATCCCAGAGTGGGTCTGCTGAATATCGGCACCGAGGACAGCAAGGGCACCCAGCTGCAGAAGGACGCCTATGCCCTGCTGACGGACGCCTCCCGGAAGGGCCTCATAAACTTCGTGGGCAACGTGGAAGCCAGAGATGTGCCCATGGGCGAAGTGGACGTGGTGGTCTGCGACGGCTTTAACGGCAATGTGCTCATCAAGTCCATCGAGGGCACCGCCATGTTCATGGGCAGCCTGATGAAGAGGATGTTCAAGAAGAATATCTTCAGCAAGCTGGGCTATCTGCTCTGCAAGTCCGGTGTCAGCGACATGATGAAGATGATGGACTACCGCGAAATCGGCGGCACCCAGTTCCTGGGCATCAAAAAGCCTGTCATCAAGGCCCACGGTTCCTCCGATGCCCTGGCCTTCCGCAACGCGGTGAAGCAGGCGGCGGACGCGGCTGAGCACGATATCACCCCGGAGCTTGAGCAGGCGCTCCAGCTTCTGGCTCAGACGAAGGAGTCCGCAGAATGATTAAGAATCTGGAAGAGGCCATCGGCTATCATTTCAAAAACATCTCCCTGCTTCAGAACGCGCTGACCCACTCCTCCTATGCCAATGAGCGCTGGCACAACAGCCTGCTCAGCAACGAGCGGTTGGAGTTTCTGGGCGACAGCATCCTGGGCATGCTGGTGGCGGAGTATCTGTTCCGGAGCTTCCCGGACCGTCCCGAGGGAGAGCTGACCAGAATGCGGGCGGATATGGTCTGCGAGAAGACGTTGGCTGCCGTTGCCAACAGCATCCACCTGGGCGACCATCTGCTGCTGGGCCACGGTGAGGAGCAGGGGGGCGGACGCACCCGCAACTCCATCCTGGCCGATGCCATGGAGTCTGTCATTGCCGCCTGCTTCCTGGACGGCGGCATGGAGGCGGCACTGCGGTTCATCCAGCGGTTTATCCTGGTGGAGGTTCCGGTGACGAAACTGCACAACATGGATTACAAGACCCAGCTTCAGGAGCTGGTACAGCAGAAGCGCAACCAGAGCCTCACCTATACCCTGGCAGGGCAGTCCGGCCCGGATCACGACAAGCGGTTCGACGTGGAGGTGTCCTTAAACGGCAGGGTCGTGGGCAGAGGCTGCGGAAGCAGCAAAAAGCGGGCGGAGCAGGATGCTGCCAGAGCGGCCATTGAAAATCTGTTCCCCGGCGAAGTCTGAACAGCCATCGGAGAGTGTCATGAATATGGATGAAAAACTGCAGGAAGTCTGCCGTGCATTCCGCATCGAAGAGGAATATGTGGGCTACGAGGCCATTCAGGTGGGCATTGTCAACCGGACCTACAAGGTCAATTTCCGCCTGGCCGACGGCAGCCCCAAGTCCTTCCTGGTGCAGAATGTCAATACCTATGCCTTTCGCAACCCTGTGGGTCTGATGAACAACATCGACCTGGTCACCGAGCATATCCGTGCCAAGTGCCCGGAGAAGCTCAGCCTACATTTTCACCATACCGCGGATCGGAAGACCTATCTGGAGGATGGAGAAAACTTCTGGCGCATGATGAACTATGTGCCGTCCACCACCTACAGCGCCACCACCGACCCCGTGATCTTGCGGAATGCGGGAAAAGCCTTCGGAGAATTTCAGGTCCAGCTGGCGGATTTCGATATCCATCAGCTGGTGGAGACAATTCCGGGATTCCACAATACCAGAGGCCGTTATGATAAGCTGGATGAGGCCATTGCCGAAAACAGGGCGGGACGCCTGGACCAGGTCCGGGAGGAGATCGACTATCTGATGTCCGTCCGGGATCTGGCCTGTACCCTGACGGATCTGGGAAACGCGGGCAAGCTGCCCCTCCGGGTGACCCACAACGATACCAAGATCAACAACGTTCTCTTTGACCAGAAGACCAACGAGGCCATGGTGGTCATTGATCTGGACACCGTCATGCCCGGCTATATGGGCCATGACTTCGGCGATGCCATCCGGTTTGCCGCCAACTTCGTGGCCGAGGACTGCCGGGAATACGACAAGGTGGGCATCAATCTGGATGTATTCCGGGCCTTTGCCGAAGGCTTCCTGGAAAAAACCAGGGATACCATCACCCCTGCCGAGGCGGACACCCTGGCCCTCAGCGCCTTTGTGATGACTGCAGAGCTGGCAGTCCGGTTTCTGGACGACTATCTGCGGGGCGACCCCTATTTCACCACCAACTGCCCCGACCACAACCTCGTCCGCACCCGCTGTCAGATTGCCCTGTGCAAGGACATGATGAAGCACATGGAGGAAATGAACGACATCATCCGCGCCTGCCTGGCATGGTAATGCTTTTGCCTGCGCCGCTGGAAACCCCGGTTTAGCGGGATGTTCGTAAGACAGTTTTTGAAACACGAAAGCAGGTGCCTGAGACAAGTACGCAGGCACCTGCTTTTTTGCTGTTTACAATTAATTTATGCCCATTGAGTTGACTTTGCAATGCAAACAGCATATAATATGAATATAAAGAATTGCAAAGGAGTTGCTTTTTTGGCCAGTACAAATTTTAGCGTCCGTATGGACAGCGAAATTAAAAAGCAGTGCGAAGCCCTTTATGGGGAATTGGGAATGAATCTGACCACTGCAATCAATGTTTTCCTGCGGCAGTCCCTCCGGGTAGGTGGTTTCCCCTTTGAGGTTAGACTGGATCAGCCGAATAAGGAAACCATCGCCGCGATGCTGGAAGCGGAAAGAATTGCCAAAGATCCCGGTATCAAGCATTACTCCGATGTGGAAGAGGCGCTTCGGGAGCTCAAACGATGAATCGCGATATTGTTTGGACGACCCAGTTCAAAAAAGATTATAAACTGGCGCTGAAGCGTCATCTGGACATCGAACTGCTGGATAACATTATTCGAAGCTTGTCCCGTGGAGAAACGCTGCCGGAGAAAATCGTGATCATGCGCTGACAGGGGATTGGATTGGTCACAGAGAATGCCATATCCTGCCGGATTGGCTTCTGGTGTACCGCGTTGAGGATGATGTCCTGGTACTCACATTGGCCCGTACCGGAACACACAGTGATTTGTTTGGAAAATAGGTTGCGACACACCAGTATTTGTTAACTGCTTTTTAGGTTATCGGCTTTAGTAAGCACAACACAATATGTTGTGAAGTGTCCGAG
>CALYTP010000009.1:0-40066 GCA_945486915.1 uncultured Clostridia bacterium
TTCGGCTGACAGCTCTCCCAAAGGGAGAGCCAAGGGCGCTGTAAGCGCCAGTGCGCCAAATTCCAATTTGCTGCGTTAACCCGATAAGCACATAAGATATTTTTCTGTCTTCTTTCCGTATCTTATATCTTATATCTCCTATCTTATATCTCTGTCTTATATCTCTGTCTTATATCTCATCCCGAAAGGATTCGTTTTATGGAAATCATCAAGCCCCGGACGCTGTCCGGCTTTATGGAGCTGCTGCCCGATCAGCAGATCCGCTTCGAGACCATGGCGGAGATTCTCCGCCGTACCTACGCCTCCTACGGCTTCGCCCCTCTGGACACCCCCGCCATCGAGGATGCCCAGATTCTGCTGGCCAAGGGCGGCGGCGAGACCGAAAAACAGATCTACCGCTTCCAGAAGGGCGACAGCGACCTGGCACTGCGCTTTGACCTCACCGTCCCCCTGGCAAAGTATGTGGCTCTGCACTGCAGCGAGCTGGCCTTCCCCTTCCGCCGCTTCCAGATCAGCAAGGTCTACCGCGGCGAGCGGGCCCAGAGAGGCCGGTTCCGGGAATTCTACCAGGCCGACATCGACATCATCGGCGACGGCAAGCTGGACATCCTCAATGAGGCGGAGATCCCCGCCATCATCTACAAGGTGTTCCGCGGCTTCGGCCTGACCCGGTTCCAGATTCACGTCAACAACCGCAAAATTCTCAACGGCTTTTACGCCATGCTGGGCCTGACGGAAAAGTCCGGCGACATCATGCGCACCGTGGACAAGCTGGACAAAATCGGCGCCGATAAGGTGAAGCTGATTCTTCTGGAGGACTGCGGCCTGACGGAAGCGCAGGCTGACGAAATCCTGAAATTCATCGCCATCCGGGGCACCAACGCCCAGGTCATTTCCGCTCTGGAGGGCTATGCCGGCAAGAACGAGGTGTTCGACCTGGGCCTTTCCGAGCTGAAGGCCGTCACCGTCAACCTGGCTGCCTTCGGCGTGCCGGAGGAGAACTTCGCCGTGGATCTGACCATCGCCAGAGGTCTGGACTACTACACCGGCACCGTCTACGAGACCACCCTGCTGGATCACCCGGAGATCGGCTCCGTCTGCTCCGGCGGCCGGTATGACAATCTGGCGGGCTACTACATCGACAAGGCTCTGCCCGGCGTGGGCATTTCCATCGGCCTGACGAGGCTTTTCTACGTTCTGGATGAGCAGGGTCTGCTGAACCCCGCCCTGCCCAGCGCCCCCACCGACGCCCTGGTGCTGCCCATGACCGAGACCCCCGCCGCCGCCATCGCCCTGGCGGAGACGCTGCGCTCTGCCGGTCTGCGGGTGCAGCTGTACTGCGAGCAGAAGAAGTTCAAGCAGAAAATGGCCTACGCCAACAAGCTGAAGGTTCCCTTCGCCGTGCTGCTGGGCGAGGATGAGATCAACGAAGGCGTCTGCTCGGTGAAGAACATGGTCACGGGTGAGCAGAAGAAGCTTAGCCCGGAGGACGCCGCCGCGTACATCAAATCCGCCGTCAATACCGATTGCCCCGTGATTCTCGAAAAATAACCATCCCCCGCCCCCTCACCGGGGCGGGATTGATATTATTGAGCCGGCCATTGTTTGGGATGCACCCAAAAAACATGCAGACCATTGTAGGGGAGGATATCATCCTCCCGCGCAGGATAACTTCCCAATCCTGTACTTTGCCGGGCGAATTCGTACAATGCCGGACAAAGAACCATTCAACCAAACACGCAGGTGACCCACGCGGCGGGAGGCTAATAGCCTCCCCTACAGCGGCATGGCAATTATTTTAGCGTGGTTCGGGGCAATTTTGAATTTTTCGTAACCAATCCATACCAAATTCCCTCATTCAGGATGAGGCACAGTCGGGAGGTGCTCCAAATTGGAGGACGAACAGATCATTGAACTATACTTCCGCCGGGATCAGGACGCCATTGTTCAAACAGAACTGGCCCACGGAGCCAAGCTGAATGCGCTGGCGAACCGGATTCTCATGAACCACGAGGATGCGCAGGAGTGCGTCAGCGACACCTACATGAAGGCCTGGGAGACCATCCCGCCCACAAGGCCCACCTATCTATACGCGTATCTGGCAAAAATCTGCCGGTTCCTCTCCTTCGGAAAGCTGGACTGGAACAACGCCGCCAAGCGCAAGGCGGAAATCGTGGAGCTCAGCGCCGAAATGGAGCTGTGCATCCCGGATCCCGCCAGGGAACGACAGATGGAATCCCGGGAGCTGGCACGGCTTCTGAATGAATTTCTGGGCACCCTGCCGGAGGAAAGCCGGAAAATCTTCCTGCGCCGGTACTGGTACGCCGACTCCATCACAGAAATCGCCCAGCGGTATCAAATGGGCGAGAGCAAGGTCAAGACCCGGCTGTTCCGCACAAGAAATGCCCTGCGCAGCTTCCTGGAAAAGGAGGGAATCACCGTATGAACGGAAACGATCTTTTGGAAGCCATGAGCTTCCTGGACGAGAAATACATCGACAAAGCGGAAGCCGAGCCGAAAAAACGCCGCCTGTACTGGCAGCCTGCGTTTGCCGCCGCTGCCGCCTGTCTGGCGCTGGTGCTGGCAGGGGTGTGGAAAACCCTGCCGCAGCAGCAAGAGGCTCCCGCTGTGGGTGCTTCCCTGTACAAGGTCGAGGAAACCGAGGCGGCTGTCTCCGGCGCCCGGGCCATGGAGGAACCGGCGGCAAATCAGGCTGACGCCGCTGCCGCGCCCATGATGGCGTCGGTTTTCGCCCGGATGACGGTTCAGGTGGTGGAGCAGACGGAGGATGCCTTCGTGTGCATCGTCACCGATCCCGGCACCAGCGGTTATGAAATCCGGCAGCAGGTCACCATCGTTCTGCCGGAGACCACCGCCGCCACGGATTCCGCTGCCGCGGAAGCAGCCACGGAATCTGCCGAAACGCTGTATCAGGTGACCTTCGACCCCGGCGAGGCTGCCGATATCATCACCGCCATCGAATGGACCCCCATGGAATAAAAGGATCCCCCGACTCACGCGAGTTGGGGGATCTTCTTGGGTTACGGGTCAGAAATTGGCCTTAATGGTGGAAATCAGGATATCGCCCGCCACCACCCGGTCTTCTGCGGCGAAGCCTTCGGCAAAATTGTCGGAGTACAGCACCTGGGCGTTGGGCGGGAATTCGTCGTCGCCCTCCCAGACGAGAATCTGCATCTGGTAGCCACCGGCAAAATCAAACCGGAAGCCCGCGTCCCCGTGGGGCACAGGCTCCGCGCCCATCTTTTCGCAGGCAGCCCGGAAAGCAGCAATGCGGGTTCCAAAGGTAAACGCCGCCCGGGTCAGCACCCGTCCGGTGTAGGGCTTGATGTACATCTCCCCCCAGGGCATCTCCCGGAAGGTCTTCCACTGGCCGCCCCAGGCCACACTTCTGCTCTCCAGCAAATAGCGCAGCAGGAAGGTCTGGGTGGGCAGCGGAGGAATCGCGCCGCCGTCCAACGCCCGGATGGCATAGTCGGGGTGGGCAATGGCAAATTCCCTTCCCAGCAGCTTCACGGTGAATTCCCCGCCGGAAAAGGAAATGTCATTCAGGCGGTCCAGGGCATCCCGGGGGGCCAGGAGGCGGAACTGCTCCTCATAATGAGCAAAGGGAACCTCTTCTTTGTGGTTTTCTACTTGCATGTGATCACTCCTGACGGCTGCTGGGGAACAGGGATGCATCGGTGTGGGGCAGGAAGCAGGCGGCCACAAAGGAATCCATGTAGCCGGGGTGGGTGCTCAGCTCCAGATAGGTCATGTTGGCGGCGATTTCCGAGAGCTTAGCGGTGGCTTCATCGCTCATGACCATGGCGTAGGCGCCGGCCAGGGAGGAATTGCCGATGTAGTGGAATTTCTCCAGCTCCACATCCGGGAACATACCGATGTTCACGGCGTTTTTCATATTGATGCCGGAGCCGATGCCGCCGGCAACGTAAACCTGGTCAATGGCCTCCATGGGCATATCCACGCTGCGCAGCAGCGTATCGATGGCGGAGAAGATGGCGCCCTTGGCCCGGATGAAGTTGTCGATGTCCACCTCGTTGATGGAGACCTCCCGGCCGGTTTCGGACTCCTCCGCCGTGGCGATGACGTAGCGGCCCATGCCGTGGCTGTCCCGCTTCACCCGTTCTCCCTCCCGGATGAACAGGCCCTTGGCGTTGATGATGCCGCAGCGGAACAGCTCCGAGATGATGTCGATGATGCCGGAGCCGCAGATGCCCACGGCCTTCTGGCCCTGGTCGCCCACGATGGTGAGGCTCGGCTCCATGGTGGCTTTGTCAATGACGCAGGCCTCGATGGCGCCGTCGGTGGCCCGCATGCCGCAGGAGATGTCGCCGCCCTCAAAGGCGGGGCCTGCGGAGCAGGCGCAGCTCATCATGAAGTCCCGGTTGCCGAAGACCAGCTCGCCGTTGGTGCCCAGGTCGATGAACAGGCTCATTTCGTCCCGATCCCAAAGCCCCGCGGCCAGGGTGCCGGCGGTGATGTCGCCGCCCACATAGGAGCCGATGTTGGGAGCGATCAGCACGGGAGCCAGGGGGTTGGCAGGCAGCTTCACATCCCCCGCCAGCAGGCCGTCCCAGGAGAAGAAGCTGGGAATATAAGGCTCCATGCGCACGGAGCTGGCATCCACGCCCACGAACAGATGGTTCATGGTGGTGTTGGCGCCCACGCTGAGCCGCAGGATGCTCCTGGCGGAAATGCCGGCGGATTTGCACAGGTTGGCGATGATGGGAGTCAGGGTCTCCTTGATGATGGCGTCCTGGAGCTTCTTTTTGCCGCCGGGCTTGCCCTGCTCGATGATGCGGTTGATGACGTCGGCGCCGTAGCGGATCTGGCCGTTGCCGGAGGAACCCTTGGCGAGAATCTTCCCGGTCTGCAGATCCACCAGCACCATGGTGACGGTGGTGGTGCCGATGTCGATGGCGCAGCCCACGATGGCGGTGTCCTCAGCGGAGGTGATCTCCATGCAGGTAAAGGTTCCGTCGCACAGCTCGCCCTTGACGCAGACAGTCCAGTTATTTTCCCGGAGGGTGGAGGCCAGCTTCACCATGACGACGAAGGGGATCTTCACGGTTTCCACGCCCAGAGCCTCCTCGATGGCCCAGGTGAGCCGCTCATTGTCGGGCATGGTGTCGTCCAGGGTGGGTTCGCTGAGGGACAGCACCACACTGCGGTAGTTGTTTTCAAAGGAAATGCCGCTTTCCCGGAGCTGGCTCTGGCAGTTTTCAAAGATCTCGATCTCCTTGGGGCTGGAAAGGTCAGCGGTCTTCATGCGGGACTGGTAGGCGCTGGCAATGTCCGGCACCAGGACGGTGACATCGCCCTGAACCTTGGAGCAGCAGCTCAGCCGCCAGCCCGCTTCATATTCCTCGTCGGAGATATGGCGGCTCTTCATGGATTCCAGCTGACCCTCGATGAGCTGGACGCGGCACTTGCCGCAGGAGCCGTTGCCGGAGCAGGGAGCGTCGATGGCCACATTGGCCCGGCGGGCCAGCTCCAGCAGGTTATCTCCGGCGTTGCATTCAATGGTTACGGGGCTTCCGCCCTCGATCTGGAAGGTTACTTTCATGGGATAAAGTTCCTTTCATTTGGTAAAAAACCTTATTCAGGGATGGTCAAATCCGGGCGTTTTTCCCGGAGAAATTGCTTAAATTCGGCAAACGTGCCTTTTGTAAAGGTATTGGGGTCAAGGATTACACCGTTTCGCCTGCCGATCATCAGCACATAGCTGTGTCGCAGATGTACAACCCGGCGGATTTTGCGGTATTCTACAGTGATATGGGTCATACCCTCATCCAGTTCCACAAAGTCACCGGCGGTGACCACGGTCTCAGGCAGGCTGCCGTCATTGAGTTTTTTCGCCTGGCGAAGGTTCAGCCAGGTGACCCAATGGGGTATAAAAAAGACTGTGACCTCGAAAATCGTCAGGTACAGCAGCATACGAGCCGTTTCCGCCAGAACGCCATAATACGCACTGTACAGTGCCAGGCCGCAAATAACGGCAGCCACCAGTGCCACCACAGGATATCGGGGGCCAGTGCCGATTTTTCGGTAAAACTCTGCCATCATTCGGTGGCTACAATAAAAACGGGACTCAAACTGTGGTTCCATTTCTTTTCCTTGTAAGCTGCGGCGGGGTTCCCCGCCGCAGCTTGGATTCTTTGTTTTGGTAACGAACCGAGCAGTACCCAATGGTGTGACGATTCCCTCTCAGGTACGTCACGCATTGGCTGTCGGCCCTGCCGACTTACATCAGAGGCTCCATGCCGAGAACAGGATGGCCCTTCTCAGTCAGCCAGTTCAGCAGCTCCTCGCCGTCGGTGGTGACGGTCTCGTCGGCGATCATGTCGCAGAAGTTCTCGATGCCGTACAGCTCCATGGCGGTCTTGTTCAGCCGCTCTGCCACATCGTCCTTCAGCTCCTTGGGCATCCACACGATTCTCTGGATGCCGCCCTCGGCGGAGACGAACTTCTTGGAGGCGATGAAGTGACGGCCGTGACCCATGTAGCCCGGGGTCTGGACGCCGCCGCCGGTGCAGGAGGCCAGCTCGCCGAAGGTCATGCCCACGGGGGTCATGCCCTTGAACTCACGGTTGACCACGATGACGCCCATGGACATGGGCTCGATGCCGCAGATGCACTCGAAGCAGCCGCAGGAGGTCATGGGATCCTCCAGCAGGGAGTACAGGGTCACATTCTCCACCGCGCCGTGGGTGGCCTCGGTAACCGCCTTGTTGACGGACTCATAACGGCCGGTGCGCTCGTCCAGGCAGCCTTCCTTGAAGATGGGCTGGCAGGGACCGTTGGGGTTCAGCTCGTTGGTGGCCTTGGCATCCAGCCAGGACACGGCGCCGCACAGGCCCAGACGCTCGGGGGTGACCACGCAGCAGTGGGCGGGGGCGAAGGACTGGCAGAGGATGCAGGTGTAGTAGCGATCCACGGCCTCGTCGGTCATGGAAGCCAGACGGTCGTCGCGCTGGTTGTAGCGGGGCATCGCCACCTCGTCCCGGAACTTGGCGGCCTGGGCGGCATCGGTGATGATGGTGACCTGGCACTTGTCCACGACGGCGTCGAACTCATCCATAATCATGACGTACAGCACCTCGGCGAAGTCCTTCATCCGCAGGCCTGCCTCATAAGCGGCGTTGCTGACGCGGACGCGGACCTGGTTGCGCTGGCCGGTGTGCATGACGCCCTCCATGTAGTTGAACCAGGCGTGGAACTTCCGCTCGATGACGGACTCAAAGTCGGTCTGCATCTTCTTGCCGGCGACCTCCACGAAGGTGGCCAGAGCCAGCTCCTTGGCATCGCACAGGTCGGGTCCGATGATGGTGATCTTGTGATCCTCGATTTCGCCCAGCTGCCGCATCAGCACCAGCTCGGCGGTGGGGTTCTTGGAGGACCAGCACTCGTTGTGCATATCGGACTTGCGGATGATCTCGCCCTCGAAGGCGGCGGCGAAGGCCACGGGGATGGGCAGCTCCTTGACCTTGATCTTGATGTTCCGCAGCTCCAGGGACTTCTTCACGGTTTCGCTGTGGTCGCATACGGACTCCAGAGCGCCGGGAACCTGGTTTTCGCCCAGGTCGATGTCCACCACCACGGGGAAGCCCAGGGCGATGGCGCCGGCACCGGCGGAGACCACCACGGCGTCGATGGCGCCGAAGGTATTGACAAAGGCGGGCACTCTGGTCTTGGTGTACTCCAGCAGGCCGGCCAGATCGCCGGGCTGGATGTTGCCGAAGATCAGCGCGGCGCGGATGGCCACGGTGACAACGTGGATCACGGAGGTGACGTCATGGCCCAGGGGGATGACGCGCAGCTCCAGGCCCATCTTGACGCCGCCCTCGGCGCACTGCTCGATGCAGTCGCCCACCAGGAAGGTCATAATGCCCTTGGACTGGTAGTCCTTGACCACCTTCACCACATCGGCGGCGTTCTCGGCCTTGCCCAGAACCACGGCCACGCCGGGGATATCGCCGGTGACCAGGGGCACGCCCAGGGAGCGGATGATGGGATCGGGGACGAAGCCGATGCCGGTTTCGTTTTCATAGGGGTTGCCGCCCTCCACATACTTCAGGCCCTCGATGATCTCGGCGCCCACGGCGGTGGCAAGGCCGGCGTTCAGCGCCTGACCCAGATCCTCCTGATTGGTAATCAGGCTCTTCAGGACACCGACACAGGCGGGCAGGTCGCCCAGGGTCTTGACCTTCACGCCGGTGGCTGCATAGATCGTGGGGAAGAAATATGCGGTATCGGGGAATGCGATTTCCTTGTCTGCGCCGTACTTGGCGATGGCGTTGTTGACGGCGCCTTCGGTCAGGCCCGCAACCGCATTGGAACCGCCATAGATCAGATCGGTTAATACGCTCATGGATGATTCCTCCTATTTCAATTGAGAAATTATATAAAGCCCAAAAGGCTGAATATACAAAATGACGAGTTTGGCAACGTGCACCAAAACCTCCCTCACAGAGAGAGCTTTGGTGCATTCATAATCCTACATGGTACGTTCCGCATAATAAAGTGAACGGTGAAAAGGAAACGCGTTTTTCCGTTTCCTTTTCACGATTCGCCTTCCCAAAAAAGCGAAAAGCTGGGAGGGAGGTTCCCTCCCAGCTTGCTATGCGGGGATTTTCAGCCGAAATACTCTTACAGCAGGTCGGGACGGTCGCCCAGGTAGCTGTCGGAGTACAGCATATGGTTCTTGAAGATGTCGCAGGACTTGATGGTCTCCATCAGCCGCAGGTCGCAGGGGTTGACAATGGCGGAGGTCAGGCCCTGCATCATGGCCATGGCAACCAGAGCAGAGTCCATGATGGGACGAACCTTCTTGGGTGCGCCGTTACTGTTGTTGGACAGACCGCCGGTGGACTTCAGGCCCTCGTCGGCGAACAGCTTGATGGCGTTCAGCACGTCCATCTGCTTGTCCTGCATGCCCTTGACCACCAGGAACAGGGGGTCAAACCACAGGTCGGTGGCTTCCATGCCGTGGGACAGGCCGCGCTCGAGCATGTTGCGGCAGTGCATCATGCGCTCTTCGTTGTCCTTTGCGATGCCGTCGGCAGAGCACAGGGCGATACAGATGGCGTCGTTGGCGGCAGCCAGGTCGATGTTGGAAATACGGGAGCCGGCATCGGCGGAGTTGACGATGGGCTTGCCGTTTTCACGGTTGTAGACCTTGATACCGGCTTCGATGGCCTTCTTGTTGGCGGTATCCAGAGCCAGAGGCACGTTGTTGAAGTTCTCCTGCAGCAGCTTGACAGCCCACATCATGCGCTCGGGACCGTCCTTCTCGGCAGGTCCGATGTTGACGTCCAGATAGGTGGCGCCTGCGGCAATCTGCTCGGCGGCACGCTTCAGGATGGGAGCGGGATCGCGCTCGTCCATGGCCTTGCGGATGGCGGGGGAGATGCAGTGGATCCGCTCGCCGATGGTGACGAAGGTGGGAGACTCGGGGTTGTGACCGCCGTACTTGACGCCCATATCCACAACCTCGATGGCGGGCACCTTGGTGGCCAGCAGCTCGTCGAAGGACAGCTCCTTGACCTCTTCCTTGGCGCCGGCAGCAGCCTTGGCGGCGTTCTCGGCGGCGGCAGCCTTGGCAGCGGCCTCGTATTCCTTATCCTTCATGTACTTGGGCAGCTGGACAGCCTCGGTGGGGCCGACGACCACGTTCCAGCCGGGCAGCTTCTCCTGGATCTCGCCCTTCATGACGGCAACCTTGCCGGGGATGATCAGGGTGCGGTTCTTGATCTTGTTCTCGATGTCCAGGGTCTCGAAGGTCTTCTTGATGGTGGAGGAGGAGAACTTGCCGGCAGCCCAGGCAGTCAGAACGGACATGCCGGAGGCATCGGAGATAATCAGGTTCACGGGCTCGTTGGAGCGCTCCAGCTCGCCGGAAACCAGGAAGTAGGTCAGAGCGAAGTCGACGGTCAGGGCGCAGGGGCTGTTCTCGTCGGCGCCGTTCAGAGGATAGATCTTGGCTTCCACCTTCATGGGCTTCTGGGGATCGGTGTAGATGTTCTGGCGCAGGCCGTACAGAGGCAGAGCCTGAGCGTAGTCCATATCCTCCATGACGATGATGGAGGCGTACTTCTCGGTGAACATGGAGGCGTAAGCGGTCTGCAGGTGCTTGTTGCCCTTGGCCAGTCTGGCGACGTTCACGATGGAGGGATAGCCGAAGCTGCGGTCGCCGTCGGTCAGAGCGGTGCGGCGGACGATGACGGCATTGGCCAGGGTCTCCTTGGCGGTGTCGGCGGTGACATCCAGAATCAGGTTCTTGTTGCCGGCGGCCTCCAGCTTCTTGACCAGGTCATACAGCTCGGAAACGCTGGGAGCGGTAACGCCCAGGGTCACGCCGGCGGCGGTGGCGACGGCGTTCATGGCCTCCCAGTTGTCGGGGGTGGCGCCATCGAGAATGACGTTCTTGCCGGCGACGGCCAGAGCGGCCTTGGCGCACTCCACATCCCAGCAGGCCAGGATCAGGCTGCGGCCGGTGGCAGCGGCCTTCTGAACCAGCTTGGCGTAGACGGCGGGATCGGACTGCTTGTTGGCAACGTAGACAAACTCCACGTACATACGCTCGCCGATGCGCTCGTAGTCGATCTTGGCCATGTTGGCCAGCTTGGCGTCAACCTTCGCCTCGTCGCACTCAGTGCAGGCGCAGACGGCGTACAGGTTCTTGTTGACCAGGGTCTTCTCGTGACGGAACAGGACAGTCTCGCCGCCCAGCTTGTGCTCACCGACGGTGATGGTCTTCATGGGGGGAGCGGTCTGCTCGTTGAGCATTGCCTTGGCGTCATCGGAGAAGTAGGGGCACTTGTCGATGCTGACCGCGCCCTGGGCCACCTTCATGCAGAATGCCATACAGGTGGGGCTGCCGCACTCCTTACAGTTCTTCTTAGGAGACAGCTTAAAAATGTCAAGACCTTTCAAAGCCATGGTATGTATCCTCCCTTCGATCAGACCAGTTCCGTGATGAACTGCTTAATGGTGGCAACGGCTGCGGGGTGACGCATGATGACGGCGTCGGCACCGCCGGTCAGGTTGGCTGCCGCGGTGGCAACCTCCATGCCGATGGCGCGCTCCTCGGTGCTGCCCCAGGTGGGCTCATCTTCTTCGGAAGCGGTGGATTCCTTCACGCTCCAGGTGTCGGTGGACACGGGGGCAATGATGGGCATCTGCAGATCGGCGTCGGACTGAGCCAGAGCGGCCAGGCGGACGCGGTCCAGGGTAGATGCAACATACTCATAGCCGTAGCCCACGGCAGCGCAGCCCACGTTCATGACGATGGAGGTGGGAGCGATGGACAGGCCCTTGAGCATGATGTTCAGCTGCTTGGCCAGGTTGATGTCGTCAGCGGTCTCGGCACCGACCTTCTGACCGTAAGCCAGAGCGACGGAAGCGCCGACGGTCTTGTAGTCCTCGTTGCGGGCGGACAGAACCAGGATGTTCTTGCCCTGCAGGGCCTCGGCGATCTTGCTGAACAGCTCGCCGTCCTTCTCGATGTTCTTGCAGCCCATGATGACGATGGGCATGGAGACTGCTTCGGCAACAGCCTTGGCATCGGCGACGCAGTCGGCCACGGAGCGGTTGGCGCCGTTGGGATCGGCGGATTCGAAGTGCAGGCACAGGAAGTCGGCGCCGGGCATGGTCTCGGCCTTCTTGGCATAGTCAGCCATGGTGGTGCAGCCTGCGTAGAATTCCTTCAGAGCAGGTGCGGTCCACTCGGAGGCGCAGTCGGAGATCTCGATGCCGATCTTCGGCGCGTTCTCGATGGGAGCATCGAAGGTGTAGAAGGGCAGCACGTTCTGACCGCCGATGACGATTGCCTTGTCGCCGGTGCCCAGAGTGACAGCGTTAATGGCGCCGCGGTATGCCACCTTCTTGGGTGTAAAAGCCATTGTAATGTTTCCCCCTTGTTTATGATTTTCTGAAAAATATTTATTCACGGGAACCGTCCTGCGAAAGCTGCTGTTGCCTCAGCGCTGCCCTGCAGGAACGATTTACGAATTTCCCGGGAAGGCGGGGAACTCGTAAATCGTACCTCTGGAGCGTCTGTGCAAAAAAAGCTGCCGGGGAGGGCTGCCGCAGATAACGAAGTTACAGGCCGATGGTCTGCATGATCCCGTTCAGGGCGGTTTTCATGGCATCGGTCTCGGGAAGTCTGGCGGAGGGCTCGCCGTTGCAGTCGCAGCGGTAGACCTCGTCATCGTGGGGCAGGACGCCGAAGAGGGTCAGCCCGTGCTTCTCAATCTCGGACCTGACGCCGTCCTCCAGCACGCCGCCGGGGGCACGGTTGACGATGAGGCCCATCTTGCCGGGCTTCAGGTCCAGCTCCTCCACCATTTCGGCGATCCGGGCCACGGCCTGGATGCCCCGGCGGGAGCAGTCGGAGATCAGCAGCATCACATCCACATGGGGCAGGGTGCCCCGGGCCACATGCTCCATGCCCGCCTCGTTGTCCATGACGATGTAGGAATAATTTTTGGCGTACTTGTCCACCTGGGTCTTCAGGACTCCGTTGACATAGCAATAGCAGCCCTTGCCCTGGGTGCGACCCATGACGATCATGTCGAAATCTTTCTCTTCGATGAGGGCATCACTAAACTTCATCTCGGCGTAATCGGCCTTGGTCATGCCCTTGGGAATGGTGCCCTTCAGCTCTGCCTGCGCCATCTCCTCACGGATCTGACCCAGGGAGGTCTCGACTTCCACGCCCAGGACTTCATTCAGATTGGAATTGGCATCGGCGTCCACCACCAGAACGGGGCCCTGACGCTTTTTGCACAGGTAATCAATAATCATGCCGCAGGTGGTGGTTTTGCCCACGCCGCCCTTGCCGGCAACTGCGATGGTATATGGTGCTGCCATTGTCTTCCTGGCTCCTTTGTCAAAAATCCCCGCGCCGCAAAATGGGCGCACTGGGGCTCATATCGATACGACGATATCGTATCACATAACGCCCCGGAATTCAACCCTTTTTCGTATTTTCGCAGAAAAAACCCGCAATCAGGCTCCACACTGCCCCAGCATAGCCCCGCACCCTCCCATACCGTTAGAAATTGGAATTTGGCGGGCAGATTTTTGCTCAGGCCACCGTAGGGGAGGCTATTAGCCTCCCGCCAGGTTTCGGTACCCGAGTGTTCGGTTGAATGGGAAAATGTTGGACATAGATACGAATTCGCCCAACGTGATTGCCTTTTGAGGGCTTACACTGCGCGGGAGGATGATATCCTCCCCTACATTGGCTGGGTGGTAAATCCCACCGCTAAATCACAATTTTGCAGCCGGGCGGCGTTATTCCTCCAGCAGCGCCCGGAATACCGGCAGGCTGTTTTGGATCATCTCGTAGCTGACGCAGTAGCAGATGCGGAAGTAGCCGGGGCAGCCGAAGCCGTCGCCGGGAACCAGCAGCAGATCCTTCTGCTTTGCCTTTTCGGAGAAGGCGTTGGCATCGCCGCCGGGGGCTTTGATGAACAGGTAGAAGGCGCCGTCGGGCTTGGCCATTTCGTAGCCCATGGCGGTCAGGCCCTCATACAGCGCTTTGCGGTTGCGGTCGTAGGCCGCAAGATCCGGCCGCAGCCGGGCACAGCGGGCGATGACCTTCTGCCACAGGCTGGGGGCGCAGACATGACCCATGGAGCGGGCGGCTCCTGCCACGGCGGCGTACAGCGCCCGGCTGTCTGCGGCGGCCTTGGGCACATAGACATAGCCGATGCGTTCGCCGGGCAGGGACAGGGACTTGGAATAGGAATAGCACACCACGGTGTTGGGGTAGATCAGCGGCAGGAAGGGCACCTCCACGCCGTAGGCCAGCTCCCGGTAGGGCTCATCGGATACAATATAAATGGGATGGCCGTACTGCTCTGCCTTGCGTGTCAGCAGGTCAGCCAGCGCCTGGAGGGTCTGCCGGGTGTACACCACGCCGGAGGGGTTGTTGGGAGAGTTCACCAGCACCGCCTGGGTATTGGGGGTGAGCATGGCCTCCACCGCGTCCAGCCGGATCTGGAAACCGGGCACATCGGGAGGAACCACCCGGAACACCAGCCCCGCCTCCTGGGCAAAGGGCTTATACTCCGGGAAGTAAGGCGCGATCACCAGCAGCTCCCCGCCGGGCACCGCCAGGGCCTTGAACACGGCGGTCAGCTCCGGGGCGGCGCCGCAGCCCAGGAAGAAGTCCTCGGGGCCGCACCCGGCGCCGTATCGTTCGTTCAAGTCCTCGGAAATGGCCGTTCTCGCCGAAAGATCACCCACGGCGCTGGTATAGCCGTGAACCAGCAGGGTGGGGGTGTCCAGCAGGATCTGCCGGATGGCATCATCCACCGCGGCGGGGGACGGGATGGAGGGGTTTCCCAGGGAATAGTCATAGACCTTGTCCTCGCCCACGATGGCGGCGCGGCTGCGGCCGTATTCAAACAGGTCCCGGATGCAGGAGCGGTTGGCTCCCAGTTGATAGGCTTTGGGATTCAGCATTGGATTTACCTCCGTTGGGTTTCATAGAGTGGCGCAGCCGGATCATAGGGCTGGGGCAGATAGGTGACGGATCGGATTCTCCGCGCGGGAGGGCCGTACTTGGGGATGTAGCCGAAGAGGTTGATGTACTTTGCCAGATCGTCCCGCTCCGCGGCCATGGCGTCCATAACGCAGACCGTGGCCAGGGCATCCTCGTCGGCCTGATGGGAATTGCGGACCTGATCGGACAGCCCGTAGGCTTCGATGGCACTCACAAGCTTGTGGGGATAGCTGCGGCGGTCCCGGTAGACGGTGAGCAGATCCAGCTTGTCCTTGCCCTTCAGGCACATGGGGTCTCCATGGGCGGCCAGCATGTGGAACAGAAAGCTCAGGTCAAAATGGGCATTGTAGGCAATGAGCAGGGTGTTGCCCGCCACCAGCCCGGCAATCTCGCGGCAGGCTTCCTCCCGGGAAATGCCGCGCTCCTGAAGGTCTTCGGTGGTGATGCCGGTGAGCTTCTCGATCTCCGGCGGCACCCGCTGCCCCGGCTCCAATTGGATGAGGGCATTGTATTTCCCCGTGACGGCGGCTTCGCCGTCCACCCGCTCCACGGTGACGGAGGAAAACTGGATGATCTGATCCGTCTCAAACCGCAGTCCGGTGGTTTCCGTGTCGAAGACCAGAAGCCGGTCATAGGCATCCAGCATGGGCTTCAGATGCTGCATAGGCAATCCCTCGCATTCTTCGCAAATTCCTTCGATTCTGGGATCAGTATAGCGTATCGCGGCGAAAATTGCAATCGTTTCCCGCAATTCCCGGGCTGCCGTTTCCCGGAGGAAGCGATTTTTTCTTGTAATAGTAGACAAAATTGGAAGATTTGTTTTGACAAATCCCACAGAAGCCCTTATAATGTAGTTTGGAATCTAACGCAATCAACGGTTTTCCAAACCCGAACATATCATAAAAAGGACGGATCGCATTATGTACAAAATCGTTCGCAAAAAGGAACTGAACTCCGCCGTCACCATGATGGACATCGAGGCCCCCTTCGTTGCCCGCAAGGCAAAGGCAGGCCAGTTCATCATCTTCCGCATTGACGAGCAGGGCGAGCGCGTGCCCCTGACCATCGCCGGCTGTGACCGGGAGAAGGGCACCGTCACCATCATCTTCCAGAAGGTCGGCTTCTCCACCAACGCCCTGGGTTCCCTGAACGAAGGCGACTACATCCGCGACTTTGTGGGCCCCCTGGGCCGTCCCACCGATGTGGAGAACAAGAAGCGCGTCTGCGTGGTGGGCGGCGGCGTCGGCTGCGCCATTGCGCTGCCCGCAGCCAAGGCCTTCCTGGAGGCCGGCGCCATTGTGGACGTCATCATCGGCTTCCGCACCAAGGACATCGTCATCCTGGAGGAAGAGTTCCGGGCAGCTTCCACCAACCTGTACCTGATGACCGACGACGGCTCCTACGGCGAGAAGGGCTTCGGCACCGTGAAGCTGCAGCAGCTGCTGGAAAGCGGCGTGGAGTATGACGAGGTTCTCGCCATCGGACCCGTGCCCATGATGAAGTTCGTCTGCAAGACCACCGAGCCCTTCGGCGTGCACACCGTGGTCTCCCTGAACCCCATCATGGTGGACGGCACCGGCATGTGCGGCGGCTGCCGCGTCACCGTGGACGGGCAGACCAAGTTCGCCTGCGTGGACGGCCCCGAGTTCGACGGCCACAAGGTGGATTTCGCCGAGCTGATGAGCCGCAACGTCACCTACCGCGATCGTGAGACCGAGGTAGCAAAGGATCACACCTGCCGCATGGAAGCCATGGGCAAGGCGCTGATCAAGTAAGGAGGAACCGAAAATGGCGAATATGACTCTTGTGAAAACCCCCATGCCCGAGCAGGACCCCCAGGTCCGCGCCCGCAACTTCAAGGAAGTCTCCCTGGGCTATACCGCGGAAATGGCCAAAGAAGAGGCCGGCCGCTGCCTGAACTGCAAGAATCCCAAGTGCGTCGAGGGCTGCCCCGTCAATGTGCGCATCCCCGAATTCATCAAGAAGGTTGCCGAGGGTGACTTCGCGGCCGCCTACGAGATCATCACCTCCACCAACGCCCTGCCCGCCCTTTCCGGCCGCGTCTGCCCCCAGGAGACCCAGTGCGAAGCCCGCTGCGTCCGGGGCATCAAGGGTGAGCCTGTGGCCATCGGCCGTCTGGAGCGCTTCGTCGCCGACTGGTACCGGGAGAATGTGAACGCCATGCCCGAGAAGGCCGAGTCCAACGGCAAGAAGGTAGCCGTGGTGGGTTCCGGCCCCGCCGGTCTGACCTGCGCCTCCGACCTGGCCAGGAAGGGCTATCAGGTCTCCGTCTTCGAGGCGCTGCACACCGCCGGCGGCGTTCTGGTCTACGGCATTCCCGAGTTCCGTCTGCCCAAGGCCATCGTTGCCAACGAGGTCAGCAAGCTGGAGGCCCAGGGCGTGGAAATCATGACCAACATGGTCATCGGCCGGGTCCTGACCATCGATGAGCTGTTCGACATGGGCTACAAGGCCGTGTTCGTCGGCTCCGGCGCGGGCCTGCCCATGTTCATGAACATCCCCGGCGAGGCTCTGAAGGGCGTGATGTCCGCCAATGAGTACCTGACCCGCACCAACCTGATGAAGGCCTACGACGAGAATTCCGACACCCCCATCATCAAGTCCAAGGCTGTGGCTGTCGTGGGCGGCGGCAACGTGGCCATGGACGGCGCCCGCTGCGCCATGCGTCTGGGCGCTGAGCATGTCTACATCGTCTACCGCCGTGGTGAGGCCGAGATGCCCGCCCGTAAGGAAGAGCAGCACCACGCCAAGGAAGAGGGCATCGAGTTCAAGACCCTGTGCAACCCCGTGGAGATCATCGGCGACGAGAACGGCCGGGTCTGCGGCATCAAGTGCGTCCGCATGGAGCTGGGTGAGCCCGACGCCTCCGGCCGCCGCCGCCCTGTGGAGGTTCCCGGCAGCGAGTTCGTGCTGGATGTGGACACCGTCATCATGGCTCTGGGCACCAGCCCCAACCCCCTGATCCGCTCCACCACCCCCGGCCTGGATACCAACCGCAAGGGCTGCCTGGTGGTGGATGAGAACGCCATGACCACCCGCGAGGGCGTCTTCGCCGGCGGCGATGCCGTCACCGGCGCCGCCACCGTCATCCTGGCCATGGGCGCCGGCAAGAAGGGCGCCGCCGCCATCGACGCGTTCCTGAGCAAGTAACCCCCAAAAAATCACCGGGCACCTCAAACGGGGGTGCCCGGTTAAAATTTGGATGCGCTTTCTTTCAAGTTGCTCTTGGCGGTGTTGATGGCAACTCAAACTCTGCGAAGCAGAATTTCACTGCGCAGCAATTTCACGCCGCGCAGCGGCATTTCACCCGTCCGTCAGGACGGATTTCGATGAAAAAAGCACGCCGAAGCGTGCTTTTTTCTGGTGACCCGCCGGGGATTCGAACCCCGGACCCACTGCTTAAAAGGCAGTTGCTCTGCCAACTGAGCTAGCGGATCAGATTTTGGCTGGGATGGCCGGATTTGAACCGACGAAATGCCAGAGTCAAAGTCTGGTGCCTTACCGCTTGGCGACATCCCAATATCGGTGCATCGTCCTTTGGTCGGACACACAGCGCATTATAACATGGAAGAGAAATTTTTGCAATCCTTTTTTGAAATTTTTCTGAATCCTTCCCCCGTTTCCGGAAAAGTATGCTTTTTGCCGGGTTTGGCGGAACTTTCCCTTGCATTTTTCCGGGAAATGGGGTATAATTCTTGCCGGACAGATTCGATTTAAAAGAATACCACACTATTATATAAAAGGAGATACCCCCATGGAAATGGAAAAGGACATGACCCCCGAGGAAGAAACCAGCATCCTCACCCTCACCGATGAGAACGGCGAGGACATCGATTTTGAGTACCTGGACTGCCTGACCTATCAGGACAAGGAATACCTGGTGCTGATGCCCGCCGATGAGGCCGAGACCCAGATCGTCATTCTGGAGGTCGAGCCTGTGGACGACGAAAACGAGAACTACCTGGCTGTGGACGACGAGGCCGTTCTGGACGCCGTTTACGGTATGTTCAAGGAAAAGTACAAGGATGTTCTGACCTTCGAGGACTGAGCAGCTCCGCCGTACCCCGTCTTGAGTGGTACGGCGGATTTGTTTTTCCGGGAATCGGAATGCCGCGATTTGGACGGATGTTGGTTGACGATTTGCCGCCCTTCACTTTCTTTGGCTAAATCAACATAATTGTTACTTTTTTCTGTTCGCTTTCTGAATATAAATCAGAATGTTTGACATAATCCTTTCTTTTTCTTGACAAAATTGTAAAAATGCTTTAGTCTAGTATGGTGGTGCAGAGAGCGAAACTTTACGAAACTTTCTGTATCGTGTTTATCATTCATACATCGTCCAATTTTTACCTGAAAGTTGAGGGGTATTCAATGAGAAGCAGCGGTATTCTGATGCACATCACCAGCCTGCCCGGCAAGTACGGCGTGGGCACCATGGGCAAAAAAGCCTATGAATTCATCGATTTTCTGAAAAAAGCCGGCCAGAGCTATTGGCAGATCCTGCCGCTGACTCCCACCGGATTCGGCGATTCCCCCTACCAGTCCTGCTCCACCTTTGCAGGCAACCCCTACCTCATCGATCTGGACACCCTGGTGGAGGAAGGCCTGCTGTGCGATGCCGATCTTCAGGGCATCCGCTGGAACGTCACCGACGAGAAGGTGGACTTCGGCCTGCTGTACAACAACCGCCTGAAGGTCCTGCGGGCCGCCTTCTCCCGGTTTGTCCCCGGCGATGACTACGACGCCTTCTGCCAGGAGAATTGCGGCTGGCTGCCCGACTTCGCGCTGTTCATGGCCCTGAAGGACAAGTTCGGCGGCAAGCCCTGGTACCAGTGGGAGGACAAGCTGAAGTTCCGGGACCACGAGGCCATCTGGCAGGCCAGAACCCAGCTGAAGGACGAGATCGCCTTCTTCAGCTTCGTGCAGTACCTGTTCTACAAGCAGTGGAACGCTCTGCATGATTACGCAAAGCAGAACAACATTGCCATCATCGGCGATGTCCCCATCTATGTCCCCCGGGACTCCGTGGAAACCTGGAGCAGTCCCGAATTCTTCCAGATGGACGAGCAGCTGAATCCCACCGCCGTGGCAGGCTGCCCCCCCGATGCCTTCGCCGCCGACGGCCAGCTCTGGGGCAACCCCCTGTACCGCTGGGATGTGCTGGCTGAGGACGGCTACAGCTGGTGGATCCGCCGCCTGGCTGCCGCAGGCAAGCTCTATGACGTGGTTCGCATGGACCACTTCCGGGCCTTCGCCGGCTACTGGTCCGTTCCCTTCGGCGACAAAACCGCAAGGGGCGGCAAGTGGATCACCGGTCCCGGCATGGACTTCATCGACGCCGTCAAAAAGGGCCTGCCGGAGCTTCGGCTGATTGCCGAGGATCTGGGCTATCTGACCCAGGATGTGCTGGACCTGCGGGACGCCTCGGGCTACCCCGGCATGAAGGTGCTGCAGTTTGCCTTCGATTCCCGGGAACCGTCCGACTACCTGCCCCATACCTATACCGCCCACTCCGTCTGCTACACCGGCACCCATGACAACATGACCACCCGCCAGTGGCTGGAATCCGGCACCCCCGAAATGCAGAAGTACGCCGCGCAGTACATGCGCCTGACCGAAGAAGAGGGTATGGTCTGGGGCGTGATCCGCACCGCCATGAGCAGCGTCTCCGATACCTGCATCATCCCCATGCAGGATTATCTGAACCTGGGCGGTGAGGCCAGAATGAATTTCCCCGGCACAACAAATTCCAACTGGACATGGCGGGCAAAAGATGGTATGATAACGGATGCCCTGACCGAAAAGATCCTGGAGCTGACCACGCTGTACGCCCGCCTGGGCGCGCAGACTCCGGTGCAGGAGGTGGCTGAGGCTTCCGAAGAACAGGAAGCAGTCACTCCCCTGGTCTGACCGCATTATCCCCAAAATACTCTGGCAAAGCCGACCTGCAATGCGGCGCTGCCTTTAAGAATGGAGATCATATATGAGCTACAATTGCATGAACATTCTCAAGTGGACCGAATCCCAGCTGAAGTATACCTATGACGTGTCTCTGCAGGAGGCCACCCCCCAGGAGCTCCACGAGGCACTGGGCCAGGCCGTGATGATGTCCATTGCCGACAACTGGAGCAACAGCAAGCACACCCGTATGCACCAGCGCAAGGCTTACTACATCTCCGCCGAGTATCTCATCGGCCGGCTGGTGTACTCCAACCTGTATAACCTGGGCATTCTGGACGAGATGAAGCAGCTCTTCGCCGCCCGCGGCGTGGATCTGGCCGTCCTGGAGGACATCGAGGATGCCGCTCTGGGCAACGGCGGCCTGGGCAGACTGGCAGCCTGCTTCCTGGATTCCGCCGCTTCCACCAACATTCCCCTGTCCGGCTACGGCCTGCGCTACAAGTACGGCCTGTTCAAGCAGAGCTTCGATGCCGAGGGCAATCAGAAGGAAGCCGCCGACGACTGGTCCAAGTACGGTGATCCCTGGTCCTACCGCCGCTACAACCACACCGTGAAGGTCTCCTTCCCCGACCACACCGTGCTGGCCGTCCCCTACGACGTGCCCATCATCGGCTACGGCACCAAGAACATCAACACCCTGCGCCTGTGGCAGTGCGAGCCCGAGACGCCTCTGGACTTCAATGCCTTCAACGATCAGGACTACCTGCGGGCTCTGGCGGAGAAGAACAAGGCCGAGGACATCACCCGGGTCCTGTACCCCAACGACTCCACCTGGGAAGGCAAGCGCCTGCGCATCAAGCAGCAGTACGTCCTGTCCTCTGCCTCCCTGCAGGATATGCTGCGCACCTACAAGGTTGCCCACGGCAATGACCTGTCCCACTTCGCCGACTTCTATGCCGTCCAGCTCAACGATACCCATCCGGCCATGTCCATCCCCGAGCTGATCCGTCTGCTGATGCTGGAGGGCATGGACTTCGAGCAGAGCTTCTCCATCGCCCAGCGCACCTTCTCCTACACCAACCACACCGTCCTCAGCGAGGCTCTGGAGAAGTGGCCCCTGGACCTGCTGCGCAGCGTGGTGCCCGAGATCGTGGAAATCATCCTGCGCATCGACCAGCGGCTGAAGGGCGAGAATCCCAACCTGTATATCGTCAAGGACAACACCGCCCACATGGCGAACCTGTCCATCTATGTCGGTTCCTATGTCAACGGCGTTGCCGCCATCCACACCCAGATCCTGAAGGAGGACTGCTTCAAGGACTGGTACCACATGTTCCCCCAGCGCTTCCAGAACAAGACCAACGGCGTCACACCCCGCCGGTGGATGGGCCTGTGCAACCCCGAGCTGACCCAGATGCTGAAGTACCGCATCGGCGGCGACTTCCTGAAGGATATGGACCGTCTGGCCAAGCTGAAGCCCATGATCGACGACGACATGATCCGCCAGTTCAACGCCATCAAGCGCACCAAGAAGGAGCAGCTGTGCAAGATCATCGCCGAGCGTGAGGGCGTGCAGCTGAACCCTGACTTTGTCTTTGACGTTCAGGTCAAGCGCCTGCACGAGTACAAGCGGCAGCTGATGAACGCCCTGTCCATTGTGGATATCTACTTCCGCCTGAAGAATGGCGAGCTGCCGAATTTCCAGCCCACCGCCTTCATCTTCGGCGCCAAGTCCGCCCCCGGCTACGCCCGGGCAAAGGCCATCATCCGCTATATCAACCGGATCGCCAAGATGATCAACAACGATCCCGCCGTGGCCGACAAGCTGAAGGTGGTCTTCGTTCAGAACTACAACTGCTCCTACGCCGAGCATATCATCCCCGCCGCCGACATCTCCGAGCAGATCTCCCCTGCCGGTAAGGAGGCCTCCGGCACCGGCAACATGAAGCTGATGCTCAACGGCGCCGTGACCCTGGGCACCCTGGACGGCGCCAACGTGGAGATCGCCCAGGAGGCAGGCCGCGAGAACGAGTATATCTTCGGCAATACCGTGGAGCAGATCAACGCCGCCGCCCCCAACTACTATGCCCGGGGCATCTACGACAGCAATCCCTACCTGCACCGCGCCATCGACACCCTGGTGGACGGCACCGTGCCCACCGACGACGCACAGCGGGAGCTGTACCACGCCCTGCTGGACGGCGCTTCCTGGCACAAGGCCGACCACTACTTCATCCTGCTGGACTACGCATCCTATATCGATACCAAGCTGAAGGCCAACGCGGACTACGCCGACCGGCTGAACTTCGGCCGCAAGTGCCTGATGAACATCGCCAGCGGCGCCAAGTTCTCCTCCGACCGTACCATCCGTCAGTACGCCGAGGAAATCTGGCACATCCAGCCCACCCAGTACTAAGATTGCTTCCAAGCACCCCATCCGGCCCCGGATGGGGTGCTTTTTGCTGCCATGCTACAAAACCGCACCGCCATTGTCGTAGGTTATTCATACAAAAAACTGCAATTTGCACCGGCGCTTACAGCGCTCTTGGCTCTCCCTTTGGGAGAGCTGTCAGCCGAACAGGCTGACTGAGAGGGTACTCCCTTTGATGGTTGGGCAGCGTCTATTGGAACGCGGGACCCTCTCAGTCTGCCCCTTGGCGGGGCAGCCAGCTCTCCCAAAGGGAGAGCCAAGGTCGCTTCGCTCCATACGATTTGCGGATTTCCATCGGAGAACGGTACCTTTTTCGTTATCTCCACTCTTCACTCTTCACTCTTCACTCTTCACTCTCTTGTAACCTCCCCCACAATGGCTGGGGAAAATCTCGAAAAACAGGCGCCTGGGGGTGGAAATCCCGGTGGTGGCATGATATAATATCAGGTGATTTACAAAATGCCCCCCGGATGGGCATCGTACAGAAAGGAATCCTCACAATGGGTCTGTCATCCTCCGCCCCCTGGGTGAAATATTACGGAAACACCCCCGCATCCCTGGATTACCCCCAGAAAACCATGTTCCAGATGGTCTGTGACGCCGCAAGACGCCATCCGGACCACACCGCCTATGTTTTCATGGGCAAAAAGACCTCCTATCGGGAGTTCATGGGCCGCATCGAAGATGCCGCAAAGGGCCTTTACAGCCTGGGCATCCGAAAGGGAGATCGGGTCACCATCTGCATGGCCAATACCCCCCAGGCGCTGGACTGCTTCTATGCGCTCAACCGCATCGGCGCCGTTCCCAACATGATCCACCCCCTGTCCGCCGCCCAGGAGATCGCCTTTTATCTGAATTTCTCGGGGTCCAAGGCCATCCTGACCCTGGATCAGTTCTACCACAAGGTGGCCCAGGTCATGCCCAAGGTGGAAAACCCCTGCCGGATCCTCATCGCCAGGGTCGTCGACGAGCTGCCCATGCCCCTGAGCCTGCTCTACCCCATGACCAAGGGCGCCCGGGCCATCCGGAAGCTGCCCAAAGACGGCTATCTGCTGTGGAACAAAATGGTCTCCGCCGGAAGGAACACCCGGCTGCCGGATGACGACGGCAGGGCGACCGACTGCGGCGCCATCCTCTATTCCGGCGGCACCACCGGCACCACCAAGGGCATCATGCTCTCCAATCTGAATTTCAACGCCCTGGCGCTGCAGACCATCGCCGCCTCCGGCTTCAGCATGGAGGAGATTGCCTGCATGAAGATGCTCTCCGTCATGCCCGTGTTCCACGGCTTCGGCCTGGGCATCGGCATCCACACGCCCCTCATCGCCGGCGGCACCTGCATCCTGGTGCCCCAGTTCAGCGTGAAGACCTACGCCGATGTTCTCGTGAAGCAGAAGCCCAACCTGATCCCCGGCGTACCCACCCTGTTCGAGGCGCTGCTGCGGGCGGAGAATCTGGAAAAGGCGGATCTGAGCTTCCTGAAGGGCATCTTCTCCGGCGGCGACAGCCTCTCCCCGGAGCTGAAGAAGAAGGTGGATGCCTTCCTGAAATCCCACAACTGCCCGGAGCAGATCCGCGAGGGCTACGGCACCACCGAATGCGTCACCGCCTCCTGCCTGACCCCCAAGGATTATGCCCGCACCGGCTCCATCGGCGTGCCCTTCCCCGATACCTTCTACAAGATCGTGAAGCCCGGCACCGAGGAGGAGGTCGCCGCCAACACCGAGGGCGAAATCTGCATCTCCGGCCCCACCGTGATGATGGGCTACATGGATAACCCCGAGGAAACCGCCTCCACCCTGCGCCGCCATTTCGACGGCCGCATCTGGCTGCACACCGGCGACCTGGGCCACATGGATCAGGACGGCTTCGTCTATTTCCGCCAGCGCATCAAGCGGATGATCATCACCTCCGGCTACAACGTCTACCCCTCCCAGTTGGAAAACGTCATCGACGGCCACGACAAGGTGCTGCTCTCCTGCGTCATCGGCGTGAAGGACCCCTACCGCGTCCAGCGGGTCAAGGCCTATGTGGTGCCCATGCCCGGCGTGGAGCCCACGGAGGAGCTGAAGCAGGAGCTGCTGGAATACTGCTCGGGGCACATCGCCAAGTACGCCATGCCCCGGGAGATCGAGTTCCGGAAGGAGCTGCCCAAGACATTGGTTGGCAAGGTGGCCTACCGGGTGCTGGAGGAAGAAGCCAACGCCGCAGAGGGCGTATGAAAAAGCGGATCTGGGAGCTGGATTTCGCCCGGGGCGCGGCGCTGCTGGGGATGATGATCATCCACCTTATTTACGATCTGGTGGACCTGTTCGGCATCCTGAACTGGCAGCTGCCCCAGTGGTATCTGGTTTTTAAGAATAACTTCGGCGCCGTGTTTCTGGTGATCTCCGGCATCAGCGTCACCCTGGGCAGCCGCTGCGTCCGGCGGGGACTGACGGTCTTCGGCTGCGGCTTTCTGTGCACCGGGGCGACCCTTTTGCTATATCTTACCGGCATGGCGGACAGGAGCATCCTGATCTATTTCGGCGTGCTGCACTGCCTGGGCGTGTGTATGCTGCTGTGGCCTCTGTTCCGGCAGCTGCCGAATTGGATGCTGGTTCCCACGGGACTGGCCTTCGCTGCCGTGGGACTGGTGCTGCGGCGGTACTCGCCGGATGTGCCTGCGGTGCTGATCCCCCTGGGCTTCGCGCCTGGCTGGTTTTCCTCCAGCGACTATTTCCCGCTGCTTCCCAACCTGGGGTATTTCCTGCTGGGAGCGGCGCTGGGAAGGCGGCTCTACCGGGAGCCTGTGACCAGATTCCCCAGGGTGGAGGAGGGGAACATGCCCATCCGTCTCTTCTGCGCCATGGGAAGGCACTCCCTGCCGATCTACCTGCTCCACCAGCCCATCCTCGCCGCGCTGGTACTTCTGCTGCAGCGGATCCTCTGAGTCAGGAACAGACGAATTGTAATTTGGCCAGGCGAATTACCACCCAGCCAATGTAGGGGAGGATATCATCCTCCCGCGCAGTGAGGCTTCCCAATCATGCACTTTGTTGGGCGAATTCGTACAAAGCTGGACAATTGCCCATTCAACCAAACACGCAGTTATCCTACGTGGCGGGAGGCTAATAGCCTCCCCTACAGTGGCTTGAGCAAAAATCTGCTCTGCAAATTACAATTTGCCGAGTTAACCCGATAAGTACATTGTATTCTATTCAAAGGAGTATTCTCCATGAAACAATCCAATCTGAAACTGATCGCCCCCATCTACCTGCTTCTGGGTGCTGCCGGGGCGGGACTGTACCGGGCGATTTACGCCTTTTCGCTGGATGCGCGGGAGCTGGTGATCCGGGGCGGCATCTATGAAATGGCCCTGTGGGTGCTCACCGCCGTGGTGCTGCTGAGCGCCGTGGTCATCAGCAGCAAAACCCGGGTGGAGGCCATCGGCAATCCCCCGATCCTTGGCTGCCTGATCTATGCCCTGGGCATCTTCACCCTGACGCTGGAAAATGCCAAGGGGCCGGCGCCGCTGGTGATGCTGTACCGGATCATGACCTGGGCCGCCATCGCCTCGCTGCTTGCCTCGGTGGTGCTGCGCATCTTCCGCAAGCCCCACCATTTCCTGCTGGATGTGGCGCCCTGCATTCTGTGCGTTCTGCATCTGGTGGAGTGCTACCAGCTGTGGAGCGAGGTTCCCCAGCTGACGGACTACGTCTTTGGTCTGGGTGCGATCCTCTGCATTGTGCTGTTCGCTTATCACAATATGGCCTTCCGCGCCAGGCTGCCGGGGAAGCGGATCTACGCCTTTGCCGGTCTTGCGGGGATCTTCTTCTGCTGCGTGGCCGCCGCTGGAACCGTTTTTGAGCTGTATTTCCTCAGCACGGCAGTGTGGATGGCGTCCATGTTCTTCGTGCCCCGGGCGGCGGAGGCCTGATATGCAGCTCCCGCAGCCCATAAGTCAATGCATCCGCATGCTGGAGGACGCCGGATTTGCGGCCTACGCCGTGGGCGGCTGTGTCCGGGATGACCGGATGGGCATCGTGCCCCACGACTATGACCTGTGCACCAGCGCCCGGCCGGAGCAGACCGAGGCGGTGTTTTCCGGGTTTGCTCAGGTGCACGCCGGGGTGAAGCACGGCACCGTGGGCGTTGTCACGGACTTTGGCGTGGTGGAGATCACCACCTTCCGCTCCGAGGGAACCTACCGGGACAACCGCCACCCGGACTGGGTGGACTTCGTCACCGACATTGAGAAGGACCTGTCCCGGCGGGATTTCACCATGAACGCCATGGCCTGGTCCCCCACCCGGGGCTATGCCGACCCCTTTGGCGGAGCGAAAGACATTGAAAACGGCATCCTCCGGGCCGTGGGCGACCCCGATGCCCGGTTCCGGGAGGATTCCCTGAGAATTCTCCGGGGCATCCGGTTTGCCGCCCGGTTCCGTCTGGCCATCGAAGCGGAAACGGAGCGCGCCATGCGCGCCCAGGCCCCGCTGATGCAGAATCTGGCCAGGGAGCGGGTTTTTGACGAGCTGTGCGGCTTTCTGCCCAAGGCCACTGCCCAAGACCTCATCCGGTTTGCCCCGATCCTGACCCAGGTGATCTCCGAGCTTGCCCCCATGGTGGGCTTTGACCAGCATTCGCCCCATCACGCCTACGATGTCTACACCCACACCGCCCACGTCCTGGAGGCGGTGCCCGAGGACCCGGTGCTCCGCTGGGCGGCGCTGCTGCACGATGTGGGCAAGGTCCCCACCTTTACCCGGGACGGAACCGGCCGGGGCCATTTCTACGGCCACGCCCGGAAAAGCGCCGAAATGGCGGAGGCGATCCTGCACCGGCTGAAAGCGCCCAACGCGGTCACGGAGCAGGTGGTCTGGCTCATTGACCACCATATGCTGCGGCTGACCCCCGACCGGAAGCTGCTGCGCCGGTATCTTTCCCGCTACGGCAGGGAACGGCTGTACCGCCTGATTTCCCTGCAGGAGGCGGACATGGGCAGCAAGGGCACCGGGGAGCATCAGGCGGATGCGTACTTCGCCCCGATCCGGCAGCTGCTGGAAGCGCTGGAGGCGGAGGAGGGGTGCCTGAGTCTGAAGACCATGGCCGTCAACGGAAACGACCTGAAAGCCATGGGGCTGGAGGGGCGGCAGATCGGCGCCTGCCTGCAGCAGCTGCTGGAGCAGGTGCTGGAGGAGACGCTGCCGAACAACCGGGAAGCGCTGCTCCAGGCCGCCGAAGCCATGGTACAGAGTGAAGATTGAAGATTGGAGAGTGAAGAGAAGGGGCTATCCTCACGCTTCACTCTCCAATCTTCACTCTGAAGCAAAACCCGGAGGAACCGTTTTGGATTCCTCCGGGTTTTGTTTACTGTTTTGTCAGGTCGGGGATGTAAAGGTTGATATCCACATCGCCGTTGATGCCGGGGACGGTGCCCTGGTTGGTGTACTGCCACATTTCCACCCGGAAGGGGTAGGTCATCCGGTCCTGATACAGCGCCAGCCAGAAGGGGACATCCTCCAGCTCGCTGAGGTACAGCATCCGCGACGACTGGGTCCAGTTGAAATACACCATGGGATCAAAGCCCCGGACGGTCATCTCGTCGCAGAAAAACCGGAGCATGTCGGTCAGCTCCCGGCGGGTCACATTGACGTTTCTGCCGTTGGGGTCGGCGATTTCCCAGTCCAGAACGATGGGGTACTGCAGCTCATAGTCCCCCAGGATCTCCAGCATGAACTCGATCTCCTCGGCGACCTCCGCCAGGGTGGTGGCCTGGGAGAAGAAGTACGCGCCGATGGGCATTCCCACCGCCGCCGTGGCGGCAAGATTCTGCTGGATGTATTCGTCCTCCACCAGCGTGCCCTTGGCGCCCCAGCCCCGGTAGCCCAGCCGGAGCATGGCAAAATCAATGCCGGACTCCTTGACCTGAGCCCAGTCGATGTTCCCCTGGAAGGCGGAGACGTCCACGCCGGCCATGCTCTCCTGCTTCAGGCAGTAGAGGTAATTGTTTTTGTTATACTGAAAGTCATACTGGTTAAAGGGGTTGCTTTCCGGCGGGATGGTGGGCTCGGTGGTCTCCTCCGGGACGGTGGTCTCCAGAATGGGATTCTCCTTCAGCGCTTCCTCCTCCAGCAGATGCACATTGTGGAGCTTGGAGGCGGGGTCGCCGTCCTCGTCGGCGATCTGAGCCTTCGGCGCGAAGAGACTGTAGGCAACGACGCCGACCAGCAGCACCAGACACAGCGACACGATGCCCACAAGAACGCCGATGAGCCTGCCCCGGCCGCTTCTCCCTTCGTCCTCGTCCTGGTATTCTTCGTCGGAATATTCCTCGTCGTCTTCGTATTCGTCGTCCATATATTCTTCGTCGGGAACAGAGTGCTTCATGGCTCCATCTCCTTATTTGTAGTCTTTCGACCCAGTATACCACAGAAATCCCGGAACGCCAAGAGGGAATATGAAGAAAACATCGCTTAGGGAAATCTTAAACAATCCGTAAATAATTGCGTGGTACGGTTGCATTCCCGGAAATACGGATTATAATAGGGTTATGATTTCTTGGGTTTACAGGTGATGGCATGAACAATATCGGCAATTGGATGCGCGGCGTTACCCAGCGCATCGGAGCGGGCGTCCGGCATTTCATGGCGGGGCGCTACGGTACGGACCGCCTGAATATGGTCATTCTCTGCGTGGGTCTGGCGGCGAGCCTGCTGTCTTCCTTCCTGAGCGGCTCGATTTTCAGCTGGATCTTCTGGGTGCTGAGCTACGCGCTGATGATCTGGGCGATCTTCCGAAGTCTTTCCCGCAACATCAATGGCCGCTATCAGGAAAACAGACGGTTCATGCTGATGATCGACCGGGTCCGTGACCGCCAGAACCGCTATTTCATCTGTCCCCGCTGCCGCCAGACCGTCCGCGTCCCCCGGCACAAGGGCAAAATCGCCATCACCTGCCCCAAATGCAAGGAACGCTTCGAGCGCCGCACTTAAAGAATCCCCCGAAATCCGACAAATATCCGCAGGCTGCTTCGTAAAAGAACGCAGCCTGTTTTTTGTTGTCCATCAGGATCGCCCAGCCGCTGTAGGGGAGGCTATCAGCCTCCCGCCAGTTTGGTTGCCTGAGTGTTCCGATGAATGGAATCATGCCCGACATGGCACGAATTCGCCCACCCTTTTCTGTCCTGTTGGGTGATACTGCGCGGGAGGATACTATCCTCCCCTACAGAGGCACGGCACAGAAAAAGCCCTCCCCGGGGATTGTCGGGGAGGGTCTGAGATTCGGGAATCGGGTTATGCGGCGATGGCTTCCTCGGCGCCGTACAGGATATCGGCAATGGCCTCGATGCCTTCCATAAAGACTGCGGTCTGCTCCTCGGTGAGGGTCAGGATCTCGGTGAATGCGGGAATCTCCACGGTGTCCCCCTCCCGGAGGGTCAGGCTGATTTCTCCCATGTCCACGCCGTTGATGGTGTCCAGGGTGACGATGATGGCGTCTTCCTCCTGGGTGACGGTACCGGCAAGACTCATGGGCACGCCGTCCACGGCAGTGCTGATGACGTAGGCGCTGGCGATCTTATCCCAGGCCAGGGCAAACTGCAGGACATCGGTGTCCCCCTCGGAGAAGGAGAACCGGGCGGCGTAGGTCTCCTCGGTGTTCTCCACCACCTCATAGGCCATGCGAATCATCTCCACATCCCCGGCGGTAACCACCAGGCTGACTTCACCGGACTTCAGAGGCTCCTCGCCCAGGGTCAGCTGGATGCTCAGGGGATCGTCCTGGACGGTGACCACCAGTGCCACAGCCACGGGAGCAGCGCCCTTCATGTACATCTTGCCGGACAGGCAGACGGCGGCTTCCTGAATGGATGCCACGGTCTCCTGGGTGAACGCGTCCATGTTCTCCCACATTTCGGCTGCCATCTCTTCGCCGGTCATGCCGGTTACCTCGTAGACACCGCGCTGGTCAAAGTACGCGGCAGCCAGGGCTTTCAGCTCCTCGTCCCGGGCAGCCTCGGAAAGAACGGCCTCCGCGATGCCGCAGATGGCATCGGTGTCCAGGGTGACGGAGGTGACCATGGCCCGAACTTCCTCCGTACCGATGGTGATGGTCTCAAAGCCGGCCTCGTTCTTCAGCTTGCCGGAGACGGCTTCGACAAGGATGGAGCCGTACTTTTCCACCAGAGCGGTTGCGTCCCCGGTGTTCTCAAGGGCTTCGGCGGGGGCAGCCTTGGATTCGATCAGGGCTTCCATCAGCGCGGCGTAGTTCTCCTCGTCCAGTGCGTAAGCGGAGCCGGAATCCGGGGCGAAGACGGACTTGGGCAGGTTTTCCTCTATCTTGGTGCGGTCAACGCCGTAGACCTGATCCAGCAGGCTGCTCTGCAGCGCACAGGCGGTCTGGCTGCCAAAAATAGAGAGATCCAGGGCAGTGCCGTCGGCCTCCATCTGCAAGGCTATGGCGGCAAGGCTGTTGGCAAAATCCACGGCCAGCCGGGCATCCAGGTTCATGCCCTCCACGGCAACCTTGAGCGCCACAGAGCCGCAGGTGGATTCCTCTGCCTCGCCTTCCGCGCTTGCGACGGGAGCAAAGCCCATGGTCAGAACCAGAACCAACGCCATCAGCGCAGCGACGGCGGATGCGAAATGATGCTTCATCAGAAATGTCTCCTTTCTTCCCTTACGGAAATTCGAACATAAGGGTGTATGGAAATTGTAGCAGAAAACCGGGGCTCTTTCAATACTGCCCCCGCAAAATTTAGGAATTCTTTAAAAATTACAGCCGAAGGGAATTATACTAGTCTTTGATGAAAAGCTCACAAAGATTTCCGAGGATGATTTGCGTAAAACAAGGCGGAGGATGAAGCTGGGCTGACGCCCAGCAAAGACGACAACGCAGTTTTACACAAATCAGACCGGAAAGATTGTGAGGTTTTTATCGAAGAATAGTATTATTCCGTGCCGTTTTTCAGCCGGATCACCGCCTCCGCCAGCGCCTGGGCAGCCAGCAGGGCTTCCTCGTGGGTGTTGCCCGCCGCCCCCACCTCAATGAGCAGGGCGCCGGTGGAAAGGTCCTGATTGAACCGCTGACTGCGCAGGGAGATGGGGCGGCAGATGCCGGGGTGCTGCTCCTCCAGCAAAAACTGGAGCTTCAGGGCCAGGGACAGGTTTTCCTCCCAGTTCGGGTGCTTCAGCCCGGCGTTTCCGCAGCCCACCACGAACATCAGCTGGGCGCCGCTTTTTCCGTCGATCTGTGCCACGGTGCGCAGCTGGCCGGACGCCCCTTCGGCGGCGTCCCGGTGCAGATCCAGCACCAGCCGGATGGTGGGGTATTCCTCCAGCGCCGCCTGGGTGGCTTTCCTTGCGTGGTTGTAGGCGCCGGTGTAGGAGGGGTAGTCGTGAAGCTGGCGGTCGTGGATCACGGGGATGCCCGCCTGCTCCAGAAGCTCCGTCACCCGGTCGCCGACACAGAGCATATTGTAGTCCTCCGCCAGCGTCCGGTAGGCGGAGGATTCATCATATTCCTCCCCGTCTGATCTGGTGTAGCACTCGGTGGTGTGGGTGTGCAGGATCAGCACCGTGGGCTCCTGCCCCGCCAGGCTGCATTCCAGCGGCCTGGCAATTAGCTCGCGCAGATCCGGGGACTTGTCGGAGGAATTGGTCAGCGCCACCGTATCCCCATCCTCCGGCTGAAAGGCGGGCAGCTCCGGCTGGCGGGGGATGTCCGTGGGCGGGGCGGATTCCGGGGGATAGGCTATGGACTCCCTCCGAAACAGCGGGGCGATCCCAAAGCCGAAAGAAAGAGACCGAACGTTCTGTCCGGTCTGATTGTCTGGGGTTATGGAGTTGTTCCGCTGACGGAGCAGACTTTGGGGAAGTCCGGCCGCAAACAGCCGGAACAGCAGGGTGAGCAGGATCACCCAAATGCCGAAATTTCTTGCGCTGCGTTCGAAATCCACCATAAGCACCCCCGGAAGCAAAACTGAAAGAAATCAAGCGTACAATTTGTATAGCGATGATCGGTTTGACTCAGCAGTGCGACAAATTGTAATTTTGCGGGCAGTGCCCGCGGACAATGGCGCACCGGGGCGGTCTGTATTCGCCACACTCCTGGGTACCGCCCGGTAACGTTCCTGCGCAGTAAAAATGGATGCCCAGCTGCTGTAGGGGAGGATATCATCCTCCCGCGCAGTGTAAGCCCTCAAAAGGCAATCACGTTGGGCGAATTCGTATCTATGTCCAACATTTTCCCATTCAACCGAACACTCAGAAATCGAAACCTGGCGGGAGGCTAATAGCCTCCCCTACAGTGGCCTGAGTAAAAAACTGCCCGCCAAATTACAATTTGCTGCTTTACAATATGTCTTCTATTTCTCCCCGCTGCGTTCCGGCTTTTTCCATTTCGGGCGGGTGCGCAGTTCCATGCGCAGATTGCGGAAAAATTCCTGCATCAGTGCGGCGGCTTCCTCCTCCCGCACGCCGCCTTCCACCCTGGGATGGTGGTTGAAGGCCATGTCAAAGAGACTGCACACGCTTTTGCAGGCGCCGAATTTGTCATCGGAGGCGCCGTAGACCACTCTGGGAATCCGGGCATTGAGGATGGCTCCGGCGCACATGGGGCAGGGCTCCAATGTCACATACAGCGTGCATTCCCACAGCCGCCAGCCCCCAAGGGTGCGGTTGGCCTGATCGATGGCCTCCAGCTCCGCGTGGGACAGGGCGGATTTCGTGGCCTCCCGTCGGTTGCGGCCCCGGCCCACGATCTCGTCTCCCCGGACGATGACGCAGCCCACAGGCACCTCGCCCTCATCCGCCGACTGCCTTGCCAGCTTCAGCGCTTCCTCCATATAATACAGGTCGTCCAACAACGCCGCCTCCCTCTATCCCCGGGGCACACCCAGAGCATATCACAGTCCAAAAGCAAATTCCGCCGAATCCGGCGGGCAAAGGATTTTTTCCTCCCGCAGCGGAAGGGCGCCGCCGCGGGAGGAAAAACAGGTTATACTAGGGAACCTCTGAATAAATCATCTGCGGCTGGGCGGCGAATCTTTTGCCCCATCCGCGCAGTTCTGAAAATGGGAAATACATACAGTATTCCTCCATTTTCAGAACTTTCGGCTGAGCCAAAATCTTCTGCCGCCAGCTCTTGCCGATTTAATCAGAGCTTCCATAGACTTTGATTAAAAGTTCACAAAGATTTCCGAGGATAATTTGCGTAAAGCAAGGCGGAGGATGCAGCTGGGCTGACGCCCAGCAAAGACGACAACGCAGTTTTACACAAATTAGACCGGAAAGATTGTGAGGTTTTAATCAAAGAATAGTATTAATCGGTTTCCACCAGCTCTTCCTTCAGCTCGGTCCTGCGGACCAGGAAGCGCCGGGTGGCAAACAGACCGGCAATGCAGACAATGCAGGCCAGATTGCTCCAGGGGTCGTCATGGTTCAGGATCACATGGCGGGTGATGGCCACGGTCAGCACCTCCAGAGTACTGGCGGGGGTCACATCGATGATCATGCGGACAAATTCCAGTCCCACGACAATGGTCAGGATGTGGTGCAGGAAGGTGGACAGATCGGCAAAGTAGCCCGGCTCCGTGGCCATGTGGAGAACCTCCCGGGCCAGGGACAGCACCAGCGCCGCAATGGTCACCGCCGCCACGATGTACTCCAGAACGTGCAGAATCCGGCGGACAATGTGGGTGGCGTACTGATCCCGCTTTTCCTGCTTTGCAAGATAGGCTTTCTCTTTCTCGGGTATTTCTTTCGGGGGACCGCTCATGGAAATGCCTCCTTTTTGTATGTATCATGTGCCGATGGGTTTGCTCAGCAGGCAAATTGTAATTTGACGGGGAGCACCAAAGGCTCCCTCTGCGAGGGAGCTGGCCGCGAAGCGGACTGAAGGAGAGAGCGTTGGTCGACCACCAGCGCTTCCCTCGTTACGCATCAAAAGAACCGGGGCTCTCTCCCTCAGTCAGCCTTTGGCTGACAGCTCCCTCCCAGAGGGAGCCTTGGTGCACGCCATCCGTTGCCAAATCCCATTCAACTCATCTACAAATTACAATTCGCCGCGCTTCTGTTGTCCTCCGTGCCTGCCCTTGGGGCACGGAGGGATTTCAGCAACGGAAATATTTGCCCATTTCCCGGTGGGCATTCTCCACCTCGTCATGAAGCTCCCTGGCGGACATTCTCAGCACGCCGCTGCGGAAGGAGCTCAGCTGCACCAGGCTGTCGGAGGAGGCCACGCGCACCGCATAGCTGTTTCCGATCTGGGCGGCCAGCTCCTCGATGTAGCGGTCGGCGGTCTCGCCCTCCCGGGTGTAGACCACCTGGATGTTGTGGAACTGGCTCTTTTCGCCGGGGTTTCCCTTCAGCTTGTAGCCGTCAAATACCACCACCAGGCGGCATTTGGTGAAGCCGGCGTAGCTGGAAAGGCTGTCGCACAGCTGCCGTCTGGCGGCGTCCAGGTCGGAGGCGGCCTGCCTGGAAAGATGCTCCCAGGCGAAGATGATGTTGTAGCCGTCCACGATGATGTACTTCTGCCTGGGCGAGCGGATGGTGACCTCCTCGGTGGCGGGGCGCTTTGCCGGGGCAGCGTACTGCCTGCGGCTGATGGGGCCGAATTCCCGCTCCATGATCCGCTCCAGCTCCTTGTCGTCAATGGCCTGGCGCTGGATGATCTGGGGCGGTTTTTCCTCCTTCAGGCCGCTTTCCAGGTGCATGTAGTCCTTCACCTGATTCCACTTCACGTTGAAGCCCGCACCGTGGGCGCAGAACACGGAGTCCGGCGTGTTGGCAAGATCCGCCTCCGGGTCATAGCCCGCTGCGGCAATGACCGCTTCGGCGTTGTGGCAGGGCTCGTAGCCGTGGAGCGACAGCTGCAGACGGCCCCGGCCCTGGGAATAGGCCGCCAGCTGATCGGCGTAATCTTTGACCTCCGAGGCCGGGACTCTGCCCTTCAGCGTGGAGACGGCGCCGGTGGATTCCGGGGCTTCAAATTCGCCGCCCATGGCCCGGATGTCCGTGATGGCCCGGCCGATGAGCTCCGTGGGGGCGGTGACCACAAAATCGTACCAGGGCTCCAGCAGCAGACTTTCCGCCTGCATCAGTCCCTGACGGACGGCCCGGTAGGTGGCCTGCCGGAAGTCGCCGCCCTCGGTGTGCTTCAGGTGCGCCTTGCCCACCAGCAGGGTCAGCTTCATATCCGTGATGGGCGCACCCACCAGTACCCCCCGGTGCACCTTCTCCATCAGGTGGGTCAGGATCAGGTTCTGATAATTCCCATCCAGCACGTCCAGCGGGCACACGGTATCAAACACCAGTCCCGCGCCCCTTGGCAGGGGCTCCAGCAGGATGTGGCACTCGGCGTAGTGGCGCAGGGGCTCGAAATGGCCCACGCCCTCCACCGCACCCGTGATGGTTTCCTTATAAAAGATCCGGCGGTCGTCCAGGGTTACATCCAGATGAAACCGCTGCAGTACCACGCTGCGGAACACCTCCAACTGCACCCGGCCCATGATCTGCACATGGATCTGGCCGTCCTGCCAGAGCAGATGGAGCTGGGGATCCTCCTCTTCCAGCTGCCGCAGTTTGGGCAGCACCGCCGCCGGGTCGCTGCCCTTGGGCAGATTCACCCGGTAGGTCATGACAGGTTCCAGAGCAGGTACCAGTCCCGGCGGTTCCGCCCCCAGGGACTGGCCGATGCAGGTGGCGGAAAGGCCGGTGACGGCGACGAGCTGACCGGCGGTCACCTCCTCCGGGGCGGAGAATTTGTCGCCGGAATACAGCCGCAGCTGCACCAGCTTTTCCTCCAGCCGCTCTCCCTTCTGATTGGTGTAGGGGATCACGGAGCGCACCTTCAGGCTGCCCCCGGTGACCTTCAGCCAGGTGAGCCGGTTTCCCTGGGGGTCCCGGGAGATCTTATAGACCCGGGCAGCGAATTCCGATCCGTAGCTGCCTTCCGGGGCGTAGGTGTCCAGGGTGTCCAGCAGTTTTTCCACCCCGCTTAGCTTCAGCGCGGAGCCGAAGCAGCAGGGGAAAATTTTCCTGCCCCGGATCAGGCCCCGGAGATTGCCGTCAGTGACAATGCCGCTGGCCAGATAGCTTTCCAGCAGCCCCTCGTCGCACATGGCGGCGGCCTCGGCGATCTCCTGCGGAGGGAGCCCAAAATCGATGCAGCCGGGGCTCAGCTGCTCCTGAAGGGAAGACAGCAGCTTCTCCCGGTCGGCACCCGCCAGATCCATCTTGTTGATGAAGAGGAACACCGGGACATGGTAGCGCTCCAGCAGCCGCCAGAGGGTGACGGTGTGGGCCTGGACGCCGTCGGTGCCGCTGATGACCAGCACCGCGCAGTCCAGAACCGGCATGGTGCGCTCGGCCTCGGCGGAAAAATCCACATGCCCCGGTGTGTCCACCAGGGTGATCTGCCGGGAGGCGGTTTCCAGCCGCGCCTGCTTGGAGAAAATGGTGATGCCCCGCTCCCGCTCCAGCGCATGGGTGTCCAGATAGGAGTCCCGGTGGTCCACCCGTCCCAGGGTCCGACGCTGCCCGCTGACATACAGCAGCGCCTCGGACAGCGTGGTCTTCCCCGCGTCCACATGGGCCAGCAGGCCAATGCCGCAGGGCGTCTTATTCGGCTGCTCAGACACACAAAACGCCCCCTCCCACGGATAATTACAGGTATTATACCATGGAAAGGGGCAATAGTCGATAGATTATCGTTGATTTTTCCGAAAAGTATGGTACTGCCTGCGCATTGACGGCATCTTATTCAGACTGGTTCGGATAGATTATCAGAATACGTGCTTATCGGGTTAACTCAGCAAATTGTAATTTGGCGGGCAGATTTTTGCTCAGGCCACCGTAGGGGAGGCTATCAGCCTCCCGCCACGTTGGTCGACTGCGTGTTCCGAAAAGCAAACCCTCTCCAAAACCGGAGAGGGTCTGCGATTGTTTGGGGGCTCTATATGGCGGAACGGATCAATACATTCCGCCTGCACCGCCGGCGGCGGCAGCGGCTGCTGCATCGGCGGCGGGATCGGGCTTATCCACCACCAGGCTCTCGGTGGTCAGGACGCAGGAGGCGATGGATGCGGCGTTCTCCAGGCTGGAACGGGTCACCTTGGTGGGATCGACGATACCGGCGGGGATCATATCCACATACTCCTCGGTGTAGGCGTTGTAGCCGAAGCCCACCTTACCGGAGGAGCGGATCTTCTCGTAGACCACGGAGCCGTCCACACCGGCGTTCTCGGCGATCTGACGGACGGGAGCCTGCAGTGCGGTGGCGATGATGCGGGCGCCGGTCTTCTCGTCGCCGTGCAGGGTGGCGATCAGAGCCTCCACAGCGGGGATGGCGTTGACCTGAGCGGTGCCGCCGCCGGCAACGATGCCCTCTTCCACGGCAGCACGGGTGGCGTTCAGAGCGTCCTCGACCCGCAGCTTCTGCTCCTTCATGGCAGTCTCGGTCTGAGCGCCCACCTTGATGACGGCCACGCCGCCGCTGAGCTTGGCCAGGCGCTCCTGGAGCTTCTCCCGGTCGTAGTCGGAGGTGGTGGTGGCGATGGCGGAGCGGATCATATGGGCACGGGCAGCGATGTCGGCGGGAGCGCCGTCGCCGTCCACGATGGTGGTGGTGTCCTTGGTGACCACAACCTGACGGCAGTGGCCCAGGTCGCTCATCTGGGTGTCGGCCAGCTCCATGTTCAGGGTGCTGGAGATCACGGTGCCGCCGGTGAGGACGGCGATATCCTGCAGCATCTCCTTGCGGCGGTCGCCGAAGCCGGGGGCCTTGACGCAGACGATGTTGAAGCGGCCCTGCAGGCGGTTCAGCAGCAGCGTGGCCAGGGCGTCGCCCTCCACATCCTCGGCGATGATGATGAGCTTGCGGCCGGACTTGACGATGGGCTCCAGGATGGGCAGGATCTCCTGGATGGAGGAGATCTTCTTATCGGTGATCAGCAGGTAGGCGTCGTCCAGGACGGCTTCCATCTTGTCGGTGTCGGTGACCATATAGGGGGAGATATAGCCCCGGTCGAACTGCATGCCTTCCACCACATCCAGACCGGTCTCGGCGGTCTTGCTCTCTTCGATGGTGATGACGCCCTCGGTGCCCACCTTCTGCATGGCCTCGGCGATCAGCTGGCCGATGGACTCGTCGCCGGAGGAGACGGTGCCGACCCGGGCGATGTCCTCGGAGCCGTTGACGGGCACGGAATTTGCCTTGATGGCCTCCACGGCGGCGGCAACGGCCTTCTCGATGCCCTTGCGCATGACCATGGGATTGGCGCCGGCGCTGAGGTTCTTCAGGCCCTCACGGGTGATGGCCTGAGCCAGCAGGGTGGCGGTGGTGGTGCCGTCGCCGGCAACGTCGTTGGTCTTGGTGGCGACCTCGCGGATCAGCTGGGCGCCCATGTTCTCAAAGGGATCCTCCAGCTCCACTTCCTTGGCGATGGTCACGCCGTCGTTGGTGATGAGGGGAGAGCCGTATTTCTTGCCCAGGACCACGTTTCTGCCCTTTGGGCCAATGGTAACTTTAACGGTATCGGCCAGCTGGTCAATGCCGGACTGCAGCTTCTTGCGGGCTTCTTCGCCGTAAACGATCATCTTTGCCATAGTGAAAAACCTCCTTAGTCAGTGACGACAGCCAGGATATCATCCTGCTTGACGAACTTGTAGTCGACCTTGTCGATGGTGACATCGTTGCCGGTGAACTTGCCGACGACGACACGGTCACCGGGAACCACGGTCATGGTCACGTCCTTGGTGCCGGGGCCGACGGAAACGACCTCGTAGATGGCAGGCTTTTCCTTGCTGCTGCTTGCCAGGATGATACCGGAGACGGTGGTCTCCTGTGCCTCATGCTGCTTCAGCAGCACATTGTCGGCCATGGGTTTCAGCTTCATAACAATTCCTCCGAAACAAATTATTTAGACTGCGGAACCGGTTGTCCCACATGCATCTACATTGTTAGCACTCGTTCTTCCTGAGTGCTAACATATCATAACGCACCGCAGGCAAAAAAGCAAGTCCTAATCTTGGAAAAAGCGTAAATAATTTATGAACTGCCGCCGGCAGAAAATGATTGCCCGGCCGTTGCAGTTGGATGTAACATCTAAAAATTGGAATTTTACGCACCGGCGCGCCAGCGCCCTTGGCTCTCCCTTTGGGAGAGCTGTCAGCCGAACAGGCTGACTGAGA
>CALYTP010000010.1:0-38623 GCA_945486915.1 uncultured Clostridia bacterium
TGGTTTCTTGTGCAACTTTCCTAAAGTTTATTAGTTTTCAGATACGCTCTAGTATCAAACCGGAATTGTCATACTGACGGAGGAAAAGAATTGAACCAGGCCCTTTCCGCAAAGGCTTTCTTTTTGGGAACCGTCGGAGCGCTTTCCCCGATCCCCACGGGAAGAAAACAAACCAATTCATAATCCGGCGGCAGATTCAGCAGCCGCGCCATTTGATCGCAGATCCGGTCATCATCGGTGATGTGCCCTTCATACCAGCAGCTCTGATATCCCAAGGCAACGATGGTAAGCAGCATGTTTTGGATCGCCGCGGAATAGTCCTGTACGGCGAAGCATTTATCCCGGTACGCGCAAATCCTCTGGGTCAGGACGCAAATTGCCGCCGGAGCCGTTTCCCCCACATCGGGGTGGATCACGCCGTGTAGCTTTTTCAGGACTTCCGGGTCGTCAACGGCGATGAGGCTGGTTGTCTGTTTGTTGCAGCCGGAGGGAGCCGCGAGACCGGCCTCCAGGATCGTTGTCAGATCCTCCCGCGGCACCGGTGTGGCTTTGAATTTTCCCCGATAGCTGTGGCGAGAGTGAATTGCGTCTGTTACGTTCATTTTCCCGGTCTCCTTCCTTTGTTACCCTGTGGCGCAGCGACTGCGCCTGCATCACGACAAAAACCTTCCGCTGGCTGTGGCGGAAATCTCATTTAGTACCATTATAACTACCTATCGTTCGGCAGTCAATAGCGAAGATGAGGGCAGCACCGCATAATGGGGCAAGGAGATTCGGCGAGAGATTTTGGCACAAGCGAAAGTACGAAAAATGCGGGAATACTGGATGTATTTCCCATTTTTCGTACTGCGCGCTTGGGGCAAAAGATCCGCCGAAGCCCGCAGTCCCCATTGTGCGGTGTTGCCTGAGGAAAATGTCATGGGGGAAACGTGCCGGGAAAGGACGCTTTGGAATGCAGAGCTTTCGCGGATTCCGAATTTGCCGGATGCCTCCCTTGGGAGGGCGAAGCGCTTCCCTGCATCTGCGTTTTTTGCGGTACTTGAAAGGGATCGCACGAAAAAAGGGGGCTGCCTCTCTTGATTGTCAAAAATCATTTTGAGACAGCCCCGTCGTTATTTTTGGGGCTGCCTCGCTTGCTAGTGAGACAGCCCCGCGCTGTAAGCGCCGGTGCGTTAAATTACAATTTCACGTCCTGTTTATGAAAACCGATGGCAGAATTTTCTCTTTGCGGCGGATTTTTCGGCTGTGAGAAAAACCATGGGAGTGGTTTACTTTTCCCGCCGGTCATGCTACAATGAAGCTGGATCAATAATAAAAAAGGAGGAAATATTCTATGCGCAAAATTCTGGCACTGGTGCTGGCAATGGCCCTGTGCTGCGGACTCTTCAGCGGCGTGAGCGCCGAGGAAGCGAAGCAGGATGTGGTCATTCTCTACACCAACGACGTACACACCTACATCGACAATCCCCTGAGCTATGATGTCATCGCCGGCATCAAGGCCGAGCTGGAGAAGATCTACGGCCAGGGCAATGTTCTGCTGGCGGATGCCGGCGACCATGTCCAGGGCACAGCCTACGGTTCCATGGACAAGGGTGATACCATCCTTGCGCTGATGAATGCCGCGGGCTACGACATCGCCACCCTGGGCAACCACGAGTTTGACTATGGCATGGAAAAGGCCCTGGCCAATGTGCAGGCCGCCGCGTTCCCCTATGTTTCCTGCAACTTCTACCACGAGGAAAACGGCGTTCCCGGCGAGCCTGTCCTGGAGGCCTCCCACATCTTTGAGACCGCAGGCGGCCTGAAGGTTGCCTTCGTGGGCATCACCACCCCCGAGACCTTCACCAAGTCCACCCCCGCCTACTTCCAGGACGAGAACGGCAGCTATATCTATGGCATCTCCGGCGGTGAGGACGGCGCGGCTCTGGCTGCAGACGTTCAGAAGGCCATTGACGCAGTGGCCGACAACGCCGATGTCGTCATCGGTCTGGGCCACCTGGGAGACGATCCCGCTTCCCGGCCCTGGACCAGCGAGGAGACCATCGCCAGGGTCTCCGGCCTGGATGCCTTCATCGACGGCCATTCCCACTCCACCGTCATCGGCAAGGAGGTTTCCGGCAAGGACGGCCAGACTGTTCTGCTGACCCAGACCGGTGAGTACTTCGATGCCATTGGCATGATGGTCATCAGCGGCGAGACCGGCGCCATCACCACCGACCTGATCGGCTTCAACAAGCTCACCGAGGTGGTCAAGGACGAGAACGGCGAGGTCAAGAAGGACGACAAGGGCAACGATGTCACCGAGGTTGTGGGCTATGAGCTGGTTTCTGAGCTGTATACCGGCGAAGCATGGCCTGTGAATGATGAGGTTGCCGCCGTCAAGGAAGCCTGGATGGCCGATATCGACACCCGACTGGGCGCCAAAATCGGCGAAACCGCCCTGACGCTGGACAACTACGATGCCGAGGGCAAGCGCCTGGTCCGTTCCCAGGAGACCAACACCGGCGACTTCTGCGCCGACGCGCTGTACTATCTGTTCGACAATATGGGTCTGGATGTGGATGTGGCCATCATGAACGGCGGCGGCGTCCGCAATAAGGCCGTCACCGGCGAGCTGACCTACAAGGTCGCCAAGAGCATCCACACCTTCGGCAACGTGGCCTGCCTGCAGACCGTCACCGGCCAGCAGCTGCTGGATGCGCTGGAATGGGGCGCCCGCAGCGCAGGCACCGGCGAGGAGTGCGGCGGCTTCCTGCAGGTTGCCGGCATCACCTACAAGATCGACACCGAATGGCCCGAGTCCACCCGGAAGGACGACAAGGGCGTCTGGATCGGCGGTCCCACCGGCGGCTACCGTGTCCACAGCGTGCAGGTTTACAACAAGGAGACCCAGGCCTATGAGCCTCTGGATCTGACTGCCAGCTACAATCTGGCCGGCTATAACTACACCCTGCGGGACCTGGGCGACGGCTTCAATATGTTCTCCGGCGCTGTCAATGTGCTGGACTACGTGATGGAGGACTACATGGTCCTGGCCAACTACATTTCCGGCTTCGAGGGCGGCGTGGTGGATGCTGCCAACTCCCCCCTGGCTGCCAGCTTCCCCGGCATGCTGCTGGACTACGCCGCCACCGGCGGCAGCGGCCGTATCGTCATGGAGGCAGCCGCCCGGTAATTTCCGGTGCGCAGTCCCTGCCCGGAGAAATCACATGACATAAGCGAAGAAACGAACATCCCTCCCCGCCGTCATTACGGCTTCGGGAGGGATGTTTGTTTGCCCATGGGTACAATCCTGGGGCGTTTATTCAAAGGGATAGCGGATGCCCCAATCGGCGCGGAGCTTGTCCATCCACTGCAGCATGCGGATGGTTTCTTCGTGGGGCATTTCCTCGCAGGCTTTGCCGCCCCGGGCAAGCTCCCGCCGGCAGGCCAGAAGCTCGTATTCGTAGCCGTTGATCTGCGGGGGTACCTGAACGGTCTGAACCAGAGCATGATCCTGGTCGAAAACCTCGATTTTTTCCACATTGTTGATGTTGGTGCAGTGCAGATACCCCCGGCTGCCGTAGACGATGCCCATTCGGTGGGAGGCAGCCATCATGGAGCAGGTCAGCACCGCGATCCTGCCGTCCCGGTAGGTCAGGGTGATGCTGTCCTGGCAGTCCACGCCGGTGTCGCAGTAGGTGCAGGTGCCGCGGATATCCGCAATGTCGTCCCCGAAGACCATGGAGGCGAAATTCAGGCAATAGATGCCGATGTCCAGCAGGGAGCCTCCCGCCAGCGCGGGGGTGGTCATCCGGGGTACATGGCTGATGGGGTAGGAAAGGTCCGCCATGATCATGTGGGGCGTTCCGATGACTCCGGAATCCAGAAGCTGCCGGATGATTTTGCGGCTGGGCATATAGCGGGTCCAGATCGCCTCTGTGATGAAGACGTTCTTTTCTTCCGCATAGGCAAACAGCTCCCGGGCCTGGTCGGCGCTGACGGTCATGGGCTTTTCCAGCAGGACGGGCTTACCGAAGTCGATGCAGCGTCTGGCGTGGGCCAGGTGGAAGGAGTGGGGAGTGGCCACATAGACGAGGTCCACCTCCGGGTCCGAGAGCATTTGCTCATAGGAGCCGTAGGCCTTTTCAAATCCCCATTTCTCCCGGAATCTTTGGGCCTTTTCCAGATCTCTGGAGGCCACCGCATAGGCGCGGACGCCGTCATCCAGTCCGTTGATGGCCTCTGCCATTTTGCAGGCAATGTTGCCCGCTCCCAAAATTGCTACGTTCATGGTGCATGCTCCTTTTCTTGATTTGTTTGTTTCCATTGTAGCAGAAAACCTCCGGCTTGTCCAAGCAGATTGCGGTATTTCCGTATTTTTTCAAAAGCGCCCGATTTCAGACGAAATCGGGCGCTTTGAAGCTTTCGCGGGGTGCCGGTCATCTTCCCAGGGACATTTCTTTGAAGAAAGTCGGCCTGGGATCCTGCGGTTACGGTCTGCCGGTTATGGAAATGTTGGTCCAACTGCCGACATTACACTGCTTATCGCCGTTGGTGCCGGTGGCAAATACGGTGCCATCCTTTCTCAGGCAGAGGGTATGGGCGCTGCTGCTGGAGAAGCTGACGATATCCTCCAGATTTTTGATCACCTTATCGGCATAATCCGTTGTCATCAGGAAGCCCTCGGAATCCTTACCGATGCACATGGAATCGGTGGCGGCAATGGCGACGATGTCGCGCCAGGTGCTCACGGTGTACTGACCGGAGCCGCTGGAGCCGGTGAAGAGGATCGTGCCGTCTTTCTTCAGGCCGATGGTGTGCTTTTTGCCCACGGCAATGGCAACAACGTCGGCCCAGCTATCAACCTGACACTTGCTGTATTCGTTATTGCCGGTGGCGACAACGGTGCCGTTTTTCCGCAGACCCACCGTATGGTCGGTTCCCGCGGCAATGGCAACGATGTCCTCCCAGTTGCCCACCATGCACTGTCCGTATTTGTTTTCACCCGTGGCCAGCACCGAGCCATCCGCGCGAAGGGCAACGGTGTAGTTTTCTCCGGCGACCACATCAATGATGTACGACCAGTTGGCGACATTGCCCTGGCCCTTGTCGTTGGCACCTGCATGAACGACGGTGCCGTTTGCTTTCAGGCCGATGGAATGATTGCTGGCGGCGGCAACGGCGATCACATCGCGCCAGCTGCTCACATCACACTGCCGGTAGGAGTTCAGTCCCGTGGACAGAACCCTGCCATCCTCCGTGACACCCAGGGAGAAGCCGGTGCCTGCGGCGATGGTATGGACATCACCGACCCTGTTTGCCAGAGCCTGGGCAAAGGTCTCGCCCAGATTTCTGTCGGTGCGGGTGTCGATAAAGCCGCCCACGCCGTCCTCCTTGGGAACAACAATATGCTTCCAATCCTCCACGGCGATTCTGGATTCTCCCTTGTTGCCTGTGGCGATCATGGTGCCGTCCTTCTTTACGCCGACTGTGAAGTCCTTTCCTGCGGAGATGGCCACGATGTTCCGCCAACCATTGACATTGCACTGGCCCTGGGTGTTTGCGCCCACGGCAACGACGGTGCCGTCCGCTTTCAGACCCACGGTGTGGTTGAGACCTGCGGAAATGGCAACGATGTTTTCCCAGTCGCCCACGGCGCACTGCCCGCCGTCGGATTTGCCCACGGCCACAACCGTGCCGTCATCCTTCAGGCCCACGGTGTGGTAATCGCTGGCGTCAATGGCGACAATGCCGGTCCAGGTATCCACATTGCACTTGCCGTCGATGTTGTCGCCTGCCGCCGTAACCGTACCATTGGTCCGCAGACCCACGGCGTGCTCATAGCCTGCGGCGATATCGACGATCCGATTCCAGCCGCGGACAATGTTCGGGAAATTCCTTTCGCCGATGTTTCCTGCGTCGCCGGTAAAGTATACTGTGCCGTCCGACTTCAGACCCAGCGTATAGTTGTGCGCCGGGGCCACATCCACGATGTTTTGCCATACGAATACATTGCATTCGTTGTGGTCGTTGGCGCCTGTGGCGATGAGGGTTCCGTTGCTTCTCAGGCCGAAGGTGTTGTATCTGCCGGCATAAACCGCCACGATATCCGTCCAGCCGTTGACGCTGCTCTGATTGTACATGTTCTCCGCACCCACGGCCACCACGGTGCCGTCTGTCTTCAGACCGACGGTATGACCGTAGCCGGTTGCGATGCTCTTGGAAGCCTGAAGCGCGTATTCCCAGGGCTCCAGTCCCTCATCCGGGGCTGCTTCCATCAGCGCCGTTCTGTCGGATGGCTGCATGAGTCTGGTCCAGGACTCGGCGGCGGACAGATTCCAGGTATCCTCTCCGCCAACCTCCACCAGCCTGCCGTTGGATTTCATGCCGACGGTCAGCTTTGGGCTTGTGCGGATGGCGACAATGCCTGTCCAACCGGAAACGTTGCACTGCTTGCCCGCGGTCTGCCCGACGGCTCTCACGGTTCCGTTGGCATGTACGCCGAAGGTATAATTTCCGCAGGCGGCAATGGCGATGATATCCTTCCAGCCGTCCACACCGCACTGACCGTAGGCGTTGCTGCCCACTGCCACAACCGTACCGTCTTTTTTCAGACCGACCGTGTGATTGTCGCCGGCGGCAACGCTTACGATGTCGGTCCAGTCATCCACATTGCATTCGTCCAGGCGATTCGAACCTGCGGCGATTACCGTTCCGTCGGATTTCAGGCCAACCACATGGGTGCCTCCGTCCGCAAGCTCCACGATATCCACCCAGTATCTGGCGTTCTCTCTGCCGCCCCTGGTGTCTCCCGCAACCAGAACCGTACCGTCGGTTTTGATGCCCATGGTGCAGTTCTCATAGGCATAGATTTTTTCCACATTGCTCCAGGTGGAGAGCTTTGTCTCGCCGAACTGATCCCGGCCGGTGGTGATCACTTTGCCGTCCTTTTTCAGGCCGACGGTGTAGCAATTGCCTGCGGCAACGGCCACAATATCAGACCAGTTCTGAACCTTGGTCTCTTTATAGATTCCGGTTACGCCGATGGCCACAGCGCTGCCGTCCTTCTGGACGCCGGCGATGTGGGTATTGCCCGGAGCGAAGCTCGTTGCCGCCTGAAGGGCATATTTCCAGGCGGGGATTTCTTCTTCGGCAGGCTCCGTTACTGCTTCCGTGGGAGGCGCGGTGGTTTCCGGGGGAGTGGTTTCGGTGGAAGGCTCGGTTTCCTCGGAAGGCGTGGTGGACTCTTCCTCGGGCTTCTCCGGTGCCGGATTGATGACGCCGGCGATGACAATGGTGTCGTCGGCCTTCAGACCGATGGTGAAGGTACGTCCCGCGCAGATGGCAACGATATCTGTCCATCCTGTCACATCGCACTGTCCGAAGGCATTGTCGCCGGTGGCAATCGCGGTGCCGTCCATGCGCAGACCCACCGTGTGGTTCTCTCCGGCGTAGACTGCCATGATGCCGGTCCAGCCTTCCACGTTGGTCTGGCCGAAGGTGTTGACACCCATTGCCTGCAGGGTACCGTCCGCGCACAGGCCCACGGTGTAGTCCGTACCGGCGGCGATGGCGACGATGCCGGTCCATCCTTTCACTTTGCACTGATTGTTAGTATTGCTGCCCACGGCGACCACGGTACCGTCCGCCTTCAGACCGACGGTATGGTTTTCGCCTGCGGCGATGGCAATGATGTTCTCCCAGGAGTCCGTATCGCACTGGCCGCGTTCATTGCTGCCTGCGGTGATAACGGTTCCGTCTGAGCACAGACCGATGCAGTGCTGTGCCGCACCGGTGATGGCGATGATATCCTTCCAGCTGTTCAGATTGCGCTGACTGCTGGAATTGTCGCCCACGGAGACCAGGGTGCCGTCGGATTTCAGACCGATGGTGGTATTTCCCGCCGCAAAAACAGCAGCCATGTCCGTCCAGTCTTCCACATTGCACTGGTCGTAGGTGTTGTCGCCGGTGTACATTTCGGGAATACCGTCGGCGTTCAGCATGACAAAGTGATTCTGTCCTGCGGCAAGCCTGCGGGAAAGCTCGGCAGCACGCTGCCTTGCCAGATCCTCTGCGGTGAGTACGGGTGCCGGCTCGGTGGGAGCTTCCGTGGGAGCCTCGGTGGGAGGCTCAGTAGGAGCTTCCGTGGGAGCCTCGGTGGGAGGTTCCGTGGTAGCTTCTGTAGTAGGTTCCGTGGTAGCTTCTGTAGTAGGTTCCGTGGTAGCTTCTGTAGTAGGCTCCGTGGCAGCTTCTGTGGTGGGCTCAGTGGCAGCTTCTGTAGTAGGCTCCGTGGCAGCTTCTGTGGCAGGCTCCGTAGTAGCTTCCGTGGTGGGCTCAGTTGCAGCTTCCGTTGTCGGCTCGGTGGTTGGCTGGGATGCCGTCTGCGCTCCCGGTTCCGGAGCCGAAATCCGATTGTTCAGGAACCGGATGCCCAGACCGAGGCAGACTGCAGCCAGTAGGATCACGAGGATGATGATTGCCACAGGCGGTTTGCGCCCGGGCTTCCGCTTCGGCTTCGGCTCCGGGCGGGGGGAGGACTTCAGCTGATCCAGAAAATCCTCCATGGACTGGGTGCGTTCCTTTGCCCGGATCTTCAGCGCCTTCTGCAGAGCGGCCAGTACATTTTCCGGCAGAGCCTGCAGCTGGGGCAGATCCCAGCTCAGGGTGTCCTCCTCCATGCGGTCCGCCGCCGTGGGGGGCATCTTTCCGGTGATGGTATAGTAAACGGTGGCGGCCAGGGCATACACGTCGCTCCAGGGGCCGGTGCCGCCGCTGGAGGTGTACTGCTCATAGGGGCTGAAGCCGTGCTTGGTGACCAGCTGGGAGGACAGGCCGTTGCTGACGGAGAAATCCTTCGCCGCACCCAGGTCCAGAATTTTGATGGTTCCGTCCGGCTGCAGCATGATGTTATCCGGGCTGATATCTCTGTGGATCAGGCCTGCGGCGTGAACCTTCTGCATGGCGGCGGTGACGCTGAAAAAGATGGGGGCCGCCTGCTCCCAGGTCATGGGGCCGTTGTCCGCCAGACGCTTCTTCAGCGTCTCGCCATCGGCGAAGTCCATGATGATATACGCGGAGTCATTTTCCTGAAAGGTATCGCGGACACAGGCGATCTCTGCAATATGATCCACCTGTGCCATCTTCTTGGCTTCCCGGATGAAGGAATCGATGCCGCTTCGGCGCAGATCCTCTGTGTTGGCGTTTTTTCCCCAGACCAGCGAGGTGTTCAGCACGCTCCGGCTGACCTGGCCGTTGGGAAAGTATTCCTTGATGGCCACCCGCTTATCCAGCATCAGATCCCAGCCGATATAGGTGATGCCAAAACCACCCTGGCCAAGCATTCTTCCAACCACGTATCTTCCGCGGAGAATATGATACAGAGGAAGCGCATGCTCCGGATTGGGCTGCTTTTTGGGGTCAAAGCCGCACAGGGTGCATGGATAGCCTTCCGTGTGTTTCATACATCCAAGACATTGGCTGAATTCCATAATATGTCTCCTCTTTCCTGTTTTGCCGTGCTTCAAAAGGGGTCTGGCTGCCTCTGCGCCGAACCGCAGCCCCGGATTCCGTGTGTGCGCTGCCGCAGCCGGAGAAACGATGGCCGTGTTGCTGTTTCGTCAAGCTCCGGTGGGGATTATTCTGAGCGGGAGGGGATGCCGGGCAGAGTGTCTTACAGATCTTCAGATCCTTCTGCGCTTCTCAAAATTAAGAAATTGTTCATTCTTTAATCAGAAAATGTTCATGCAAATTTCAAATCTGTCTTTACAAATTTTTCCTTTACGATATAATAAAACAAAAAACAAATTATTGCAATATAAAAATCCGATGGATTCCATGGTTTTGGATCGGAGGGGGAACGCACTTTTTTACTGCAGAAAACAGACGGAAGAGAGAGAAAGCGGCATGAAAATCAATCGCTGCATGAAATGCATGAAGGAAACGGATCGTTACCCCTGCCCGCATTGCGGCTATGACGGGCAGCCGCAGCCGGACTACGCGCTGCGGCAGGGAACGATCCTGAACGGAAAATATCTTGTGGGCTGTGTGCTGGGGCAGGGCGGATTCGGCCTGACGTATGTGGGCCTGGATCTCTGCCTGGACAGGAAGGTTGCCATCAAGGAGTTCTATCCCAACGGAAGCGTGGTCCGGGCCGGAGCAACCAGCAGCTTTCTGGTTTGGGGCAGCAACGAACGGTCGGTTCAGCTGCGTCAGGACGGCATGGACGCATTCCTGCGGGAAGCCAGAAAGATGGCAAAGGTGGATGATATCAGCGGCGTTGTCCGGGTGCGGGAGCTGTTCCGGGAAAATGATACCGCATACATCGTCATGGATTTTGCCGAGGGCGAGACGCTGAAATCCCTGCTGAACAAAACCGGCCCGCTGCCGTGGGAAAGGGCAAAGAAAATCTTCCTGCCCGCGCTGGAGACGCTGGCCCAGGTCCATGAGGCCGGGATCATTCACCGCGATCTGAGTCCGGACAACCTCATGGTTACTCCGGAGGGAAATGTAAAAATCCTGGATCTGGGAGCCGCCAAGGATCTGTCGGTGAATTCGGGGGCCAGCTCCATGGTGGTGGCCAAGGGCGGCTTCTCTCCCTGGGAGCAATATACCCAGCGCGGCGGCAGCGGCCCTTGGACGGATGTGTACGCCATGGCGGCAACCATGTATTACGCCATAACGGGTGTGCTTCCGCCCACAGCCATTGACCGGATGAATGGGGATCAGATGCAGTGGGATCTGCCCCAGCTGCAGGCTCTGCCGGGGAATGTGCAGTCGGTGCTGCGCAAAGCCCTGAGCGTTCCGGTAAAGGACCGGTACGGCAGCGCCGCGGAGCTGCTGGCGGCGCTGAAAGCGTCCATGGCGGCGCCCGCTGCCGGGAAAGCTGAGGTGAAGTCACCGAAGCCGAAACCGCCCTGGGGTGTGCTTCTGCTCTCGGCGGTGCTGATGGCGGGCCTTGTTTACGGATTTACCCATTGCTGGTTCGGCCACAGCTGGCAGGACGGCATGTGTGGCAAATGCGGCGTATTTGAATCGGAGAAACCTGCCCAGGCAGAGCCGGCGTCCTCAAAGCCGCCGTTGCCATCAGGCGATCCACAGAAGTATGCTGTGGGAGATGTTGTCACCTTCGGCAGTTATCCGCAGACGCAATCCGGTACGGACAATACCCCCATTGAGTGGCAGGTGCTGGATATTCAGGACGGGAAGGCATTGCTGATCAGCAAATATGCCCTGGACTGCCAGCCATACAATGTATCCGGTATGGATGTGACCTGGGAAACCTGCTCGCTGAGAACATGGCTCAATGAAACTTTTCTGAATTCCGCCTTCCGCACTAACGAAGCGGGAATGATTTTGAAAACCACTGTGACCGCAGATCAGAATCCGAAGAGTACCACATACGCCGGAAAGAATACGCAGGACCGGATCTTCCTTTTGAGCGTTCCGGAGGCTGAGAAATACCTTGCTTCTGAATTAAATCGACAGTGCCGGGCCACGGAATTTGCCAAGGCGCAGGGCGCATATACCATTGCGCCCAATGGAAACTGCTGGTGGTGGCTGCGGACACCCGGATATCTCAGCAGTATTGCTGCGTGTGTTTCCTCTACCGGACGGGTCAATTATAACGGAACTGCTGTCAACATTATGCGCGGAAGTGTCCGCCCTGCAATGTGGGTGAATCTGGATGCGGATATAGAAGCCACGGAAACGGGTACTTCCAGGACGAACCCCATCACCATTGTGGGATGAAGCTCCCCGGCATCCATGGGCACGTTTGCGGACCCCGGTGACAGGGGTGCACAATAAAACAGAGAGAACGGAGGCGGAACACATGAAAAGACGCATCAGCACGCTTCTGCTGGTCATGGCGATGATAGCAGCGCTGGTGCTTCCGGTATCATCAGAAAGCCTGATATCCACGGACGACTTCCCGGATGTGCTGGCCCGGGCCAAGCAGGGCGTTGTTCAGCTGTACAGCGTGGGGTATTCCCATGGAAGCCCTGTGGCCAGCTGGACAGGCTCCGGCTTTGCGGTGGGCAGATCCGGGCAGGACAGCGATGTTTTTGTGACGAACTGGCATTGCGTCACCGGCAGCGGAGAATTCTCGGTGAGCAATACCCGGGTGTGGATCCTCAAGGAGGACTGCACCGTCAGCCGGGTGGACGGGTCACCCGATCCGGCGCGCTCGGTGGAATGCGAGGTTCTGAAGACCACCTCAGGCTACCCCGACTATGCCATCATCCGGGCAAAGACATCGGTTTCCGGCTACAAGGCGCTGCCCTTCATGGCATCGGATGATGTCCCGGACGGCACCACCGTGTATGCTCTGGGCTATCCCGGCGAAATGGATGACATCAGCGCCACCCATTCGGGCATCGATGACATCACCAGCACCGACGGCATCGTTTCCAAGCACATGGTTTTCACGGAGGCCGGCGATACCAGGGTGCTGCTGCATACGGCGGTGATCTCCCACGGCAATTCCGGCGGCCCGCTGATCACGTCCCAGGGCGCCGTGGTGGGAATCAACACCTACGGCACCAGCGTGGATGCGGATCGCTACTACGCAGTGTATTCGGACTACGCCATGCAAGGCCTGGATGACCTGGGCATTGACTATGATATCTACAAGGGAAAAACGACCCGGCTCTCCACAGCGGCAATCGTGGGCATTGCGGTGGCGGCGGGGGCTGCGGTGATTGTGGTCGCCGTGATGATTCTGGCAAAGCAGCGCAAAGAGGATCAGAATACCATGCAGGAGGCGCTGAGCCGTGCGGTTGCTGAGCTTCATGCCGTTGAGGAGCGCCGCCAGAGAGAAGCGGCTGCCCGTCACGCGGAGGCGAGAAACAGAGCGGCGGTGTCCTCCGCATCTCAGTATTCTTTGAAGCTGCCCGACAGTCAGGTGAAGCCCATTCCAAAGACCGGAATGACCATCGGACGCAGCAGAAGGTGCACCCTGGCGCTGCCGGAGAATATGCCCGGCGTCAGCGGCCGCCACTGCAAGCTGGTGTTTATGCAGGGAAGATTGGTGGTCATCGACCAAGGCTCCACCTACGGCACCTTGATCCACGGGCAGAAAATTCCGCCCAATCAGCCGGTGGCTCTGCGGGTGGGCTCGTCGTTTGCGCTGGGCGGCCAGCAAAATACATTCACAATTTTAGAAAGAGAAAAATAGGAGGAACAAACTATGAGTATGTTCGAGGCTGTAAAAAGTGTATTTGGGCATTATGCCACCTTCCGGGGGAGAGCAAGACGGTCGGAATACTGGTATTTCATCCTGTTCAACATTCTTGTCTACATTGCGGCCGTCGTTCTGGTGACTGTCGGCGTGATGATGAAGAGCGCGGCTGTTCTCACCATCGTGAGCCTGGCCTTGGGTGTGTATGGTCTGGCGTCCATTCTGCCCTCCCTGGCGCTGGTGTGCAGAAGACTGCATGATACCGGAAAATCCGGCGCGTATATTTTCTTCGGAATGATCCCTGTTGTTGGATCGATCCTGCTGCTGGTCTGGATGTTCCAGGACGGCGACCCCGCGACCAACCAGTACGGCCCCAGCCCCAAGGCACCCCGGAGCTATGGCTTCGATGCGCCGACGGCTTCCACGGCGGAGGTGTCGCCCATTCCCACCGCCCTTCCCGCCACCCCTCCCACGGCGAAGACCTCTCTGCCGGAGCATATGGTTCGGCTGCCCAATGGCGCGATCATCCCGGTGAACGGCAGCGCCACGGTTGGCCGGTCCCAGAGCTGTGATATCTGCCTGTCCGGCTACAATCCTGTCAGCGGACGGCATTGCATGCTGGAGGTGCGCGGCGGCACGATGTATGTCACCGATCTCGGCTCCACCAACGGCACCTACATCCGCGGGGAAAAGCTCGCCGCCAATGTGCCCGTCAGAGTGGACAAGGGTACAGTGATTGAGCTGGGCAGATGCTGCAGCGTGACCATCTGCTGAGCGTTTTTGATTGTCGTTTATTGACAGCCTCCTTTGAGACCTGCTGTCAAGAAATATAGAAAAGAACATGGAGGATACTATTATGGAAATCATTCGTTGTGCAAACGGCCATTTTTACGATGCGGAGCAGTGCTCCAGCTGCCCCACCTGCGCAAAAGAGCAGGGCGGCGCTTCTCCCTTTGTTTTTGATAACGAATCCACCATGCCCCTGGGCGTAACGGCTCCCACGGCTCCCGTGACGCCTGTGGACGACATCGGCGCAACGGTTCCCCTGGGCGGTGGTTCCGCTTCCGGCGGCGTGGGCGACATCATGGGCACCGCTGCCTTCCGTTCGGGCGTACCCAACGTCACCGTGCCCATCAATCAGCCCAATCCCGGCGTCGGCGCCCAGGATTACGGCGTGACCACCCCGGTGGTTCCCCAGGGCTGGGTGAAGGACAAGGAAAATGGTGGCGCTGCCGAGCAGAATGTGCCCTTCAGACCCGTTGTGGGCTGGCTGGTGTGCATTGAGGGCAATTCCAAGGGCGCGGACTACCGCATCCACAGCCAGAACAACTTCATCGGCCGCGGCCAGCACATGGACATCTGCATCACCGGCGACAATACCATCAGCGCCGAGCGCGCGGCGGTCATTGCCTATGACGACCGGGAGAATATGTTCTTCTTCGGCATCGGCAACGGCCACAATCTGGTCTATGTCAACGGCAAGGTGACCCTGAATACCGTCGTTCTTCAGCCGTTCGACGAGCTGACCATCGGCGAGACCAAGCTGCTGTTCGTGCCGCTGTGCAGCGAGAGGTTTACTTGGAATGGCAGGTAAAAAGCTGCGAAGGCTGTCGCGTCTGCGGGTTCTTCTGGCGGTTCTGGCTGTGATCCTGTTTGCTGCGGTGTGCTTTACCGGCGGAATGCTTTGCTTCATCAACCACTCCCTGGCGGAAGACCCCGGTGGACCTCCCGATGAGATAATCACGGAGCCGGAGGAGCCCTCGTCTTCGGAGGATACGCAGCCTTCGGAGGAGGAAAAAACCGAACCCGATTTGGACGCGGGAAAAGTCGGCGGCGAGACCGACACAGCGGCCCTTCCGGTGGGGTGCCAGCATGTCTTTGTGCAGAAGGTTGCGGAAAGATATCTGAAAAGTGCCGCCAACTGCGCTTCCCCGGCTGTCTACCACGAGAGCTGCAGCCGTTGCGGTGCCACCGGTACGGGTACCTTCACAACCGGTGATAAGAATCCTGACAAACATACCTCACTTTCCTATGGGGATTGGGGAATGACCCAGACTGAACACTGGAGAACCTGTACATGTGCCGGATGTGGGTACGAAAATACGGAACGAGTACCGCACACATGGGGCAATCCGGACAAAGATGGAGTGCAAAGATGCACCGCCTGCCAAGCCAAAAAGCCTGACACCGGAGGCGGCAACACCGGAGACGGCAACACTAACGCCGGAGAGGGCAACGCCAGCGCCGGAGGCGGCAACTCCAACGTTGGAGAAGGCAACACCAACACTGGAGACGGCAACGCCAGCGCCGGAGGCGGCAACGCCAGCGCCGGAGGCGGCAACTCCAACGTTGGAGAAGGCAACACCAACGCCGGAGAGGGCAACACCAACGCCGGAGAGGGCAACGCCAGCGCCGGAGGCGGCAACTCCAACGTTGGAGAAGGCAACACCAACGCCGGAGAGGGCAACACCAACGCCGGAGAGGGCAACGCCAGCGCCGGAGGCGGCAACTCCAACATTGGAGAGGGCAACAACAAGTCGGGGGCCAAGACTCCCAAACCCAACAGACTTGCTCCCCCGACGCATTTCGCGTTGAAACCCGTCAGGAAGCTGAACGCTGTTGACGCAACCAGCGTGTCAGCGGAGGACACTGCCGATGGGACTGAGACTGCCCTGGTATCCCAGGGCGCCACGGTGTCCTCGGATGGAAGCGCCGCAGGGAAACTGATTCACCTGCTCGGCCTGGACGATGAGAACGCGGATCTGGAGGCCGGGCGGACGCTGTACCTGACGCTGTTTCTGATCTGCATTGTGCTTCTGGCCGCCGATGTAGTTGGAATTGTCATCCTCTCCGGCAGAATTCGGCGGGGCAGACGGATCGAACCCATATCCGTAGTGCCCAAGACCCAGTCGCTGAAGCGGGGGACCGCAGGCTTTGACTTTGCCAAGGTTCACGGTCAGGGCGCCCGCAGATACCAGCAGGACAGCCACGGCATGACCCCCGTGATGAACGGCGAGGGCGTCTTTGCCATCGTTGCCGATGGCATGGGCGGTCTGTCCGGCGGCGAGCAGGTCAGCCAGCAGATCGTGATGCAGGCGCTGAACCATATGGCGGATATCACCTCCGCGCAGGTCAAGATCGCCCTGCCGGAAATGCTCTCCCGGGTCAACGGCGCCGTGAACAAAATGCTGGGCCCCGACGGCCTGTACAAGAGCGGCTCCACCCTGGTGGCGGTGCTGGTGGTTCGGGATCGTCTGCGTTGGATTTCCGTGGGTGACAGCCGGATTTATCTGTACCGCGACGGATGGATGAACCAGCTGACCCAGGATCATGATCTGCTCCAGGAGTGGATGCCCGATATCCTTTCGGGCAAGCGGAGCTACGCCGAGGCGCTGGCGGACCCCGAAGGGAAAAAGCTCACCAGCTTTATCGGCATGGGCGAGCTGAAGTATATCGACAGCTGCACAAGCCCCATAAGGATTCTGCCGGGTGACCGGATCGTGCTGATGTCCGACGGGGTCTATAACGCGGTGCCGGCGGAAACCATGGCGGATATTCTCAGGAAGAATCCCGATGTTCAGAGGGCTGCGGGTATGCTCCACAAGGCTGTCCGCGCAGCCGCCAACCCCCATCAGGATAACTACACCGCAGAGATCCTGGCATTCTGACAGGGAGGTGGCAAATGGCTGCGACATCAACCTGTATTCGCTGCTTTGCCGGCAGCTATGTCGGCGGTGTTTGCAATCATTGCGGAAAACCGCTTCCGGCAGCCTGTGAGATCGTGTCCACGGCGCTCCCGGTGGGATATGTTCTGCACGGCAGATACTACCTGGGCTATCCCCTGGGACATGGGGGCTTCGGCATTACCTATCCGGCCTATGATCTGAAATACAACCGCCGCGTCGCCGTCAAAGAGTTTTTCCCCACCAGATATGCGGCCCGGCAGGCCGACAGGATCGGCGTTGCCCCCACCATCGGCCAGGAAGCAAATTATGCCTCGGTCCTTTCCGGCTTTCGCCGGGAGGCGAGCATCCTGCTGCGGCTTCAGGGCAACGACGGCATTGTCGAGCTGTACCATGCCTTTGAAGCCAACGGCACGGCATACTATGTGATGGAGCTCCTCGAAGGCGAGGATATGAAGCAAATGCTCACCCGCAGCGGCAGATTCACCTGGCAGGATCTGGCGCCGGTCATCCGCCCTGTGCTGCTGGGCGTATCCAAGGTCCATGCTGCCGGTCTGATCCACCGGGATATCAGCCCGGACAACATCTACCTGACAGATGATGGCGGCGTCCGGCTCATCGACTTCGGCAGCGCCCGGGCATATATGGGAGCGGACCACTTCACCGTCATTCTCAAGCATGGCTTTGCCCCCTGGGAGCAGTATCTGACCCAGGGCAATCAGGGGCCGTGGACGGATGTGTATTCCCTGTGCGCCACGATTTATTATGCCCTGTCCGGCGTCATCCCCATGTCTGCCACGGAGCGCCGGGTGGATGACAGACTGATCCCCCTGGACAGGCTTTGCCCGGACATTCCGGCGAATGTATCCCGCGCCATCGAAAGAGGCATGGCGGTTTCCTGGCAGGAACGCTTCCAGACCGTCAATGAGCTGTACAATGCCCTTTTCCTGCAGCACGACAGCGCCAGAGGGATGCGCGTTGTGACCTGCAGGGCGGGCGCTCTGCAGGGAAGAGTATGGCAGCTTCAGCCCGGCGCGCAGCTGCGCATGGGACGCGGCATGGGCTGCGAGATCCGCTTTCCGAACAGTACCCCCGGCATCAGCCGCGTCCATTGCACCATCGCGATGGATGCCCACGGGCGCGTCCTTGTCCGGGATGAGGGGGCCAAATACGGAACGGTTCTGGTCAGCGGCAGCCGTCAGGTGCGGCTGGTGCAGGGGCAGTGGTATGGCGCAGAGGGCTGCCTGCTCTGCCTGGGCGCGGAACGGTTTCAACTCCCCTGAAGCGGATGATTCGTTTATCGGATCCATACCTGGATTCGGGATTTATGGAAAGGCAAGGTGATACTATGCAGATAGAACTGTCCGCCTACACGGCGCTGGGTGACAGAGTGGAAAACGAGGACACCGGCGCCTACGACAGGGTGGGCGCGGATGGCTTCTTTGCAGTTGTGTGCGATGGCCTTGGCGCTCACGGCGGCGGAAAAACGGCATCCCGTACCGCCGCTGAGGCATTAAGCCGTGGAAAAGCAACGAAGGACCTGCCCACCGCGGGACAGATTACGGCATGGATGAATGACGCCAATGCCGAGATCCTTCGCAAACGTGAGGGCCCGAGCCACATGAAGACCACCGCAGTGGCCCTTTATGTCCGGGGAACGGGCGCAATCTGGGCGCATATCGGCGACACCAGACTCTACCATTATTATAATGGCGAGCTGACCGACTTTACCCAGGATCACAGCGTCTGCCAGACGCTTGTCAAGGTGGGGGAGATCACCCGCCGTGATATTCCGGGCCACCCGGACCGGAGCAAGGTGCTGCGGGTCATCGGCGAAGAAAGCATTCGCCCCGAGGTGCATCCGCAGATCGAGCTGCAGCCCGGCTTCCACGCGTTTCTGCTGTGCTCGGACGGACTGTGGGAGAGACTGCAGGAGGATGAGATCATGATCGAGCTGCACAAGGCGCCCAATCCCGAGCAGTGGCTCTTCGGACTCCGTACCCGCGCGCTGATGCGGAAAAATACGGATGTGGACAACAATACCGCTGTTGCGGCGTACATCACAGTCTAAAGGAGAGAGAAATATGAAAAATCAAAGACTGCATCTGCGCATTGCCGCGCTGCTGTTGTGCGCAGTGATGATTTTTGGCATGACCTGCGCTGCCCATGCGGCGGATACCGTAAAATTTCTGCGCGGTACCTATGAGGTCCAGGACGGCAAGGTGCTGATCTACGGCAGAGATCTGCCCTCCGGCGGTACGCTGACCGTGTCCTCCGATTCCGGCGCACTGGACGCAGCGGAGCTCAGCAATGCCAAAACCCAGAAGCAGCCCATGACGCTGTACTGCCTGATCGATGCGTCCTCCTCCCTGGCAGAAAACCAGAAAAAGATGCAGAAGGACATTCTGAAGACCATTGCCAGCAGAATGGAGGAAGGGGATACCGTTATTTTCGGTTATCTGGACGATGACCTCACCGAATCCGACCCCATGACCAGCAAGGATGCGGTGAATACCGCCGCCGATACCATCGACTATACGGTGGGCACCTGGTACACCAATCTGTATCAGGGCATTGTGACCGCGCTGGGCAATTTGTCCACCGCTGGGGAAAAATCCCAGAACCGGGCGCTGCTGATTCTCGCCGACGGCGAGGACAACGGAAAGTCCAGCACCACGGAGGCGCAGATGATCCTTGCGATCCAGTCCTCCAAGTGGCCGGTGTACACCATTGCGGTGACCAATACCACGCCTCCAGGCTATACGGAATTGGAGCATGCAAAGCATCTGCAGCGCTGCTCCGAGGAGTCCCTGGGCGGCTTCAGCCTGATTCCCGCCAATGAGAATATGTCCGCGACCACTGCGGCGGAAAAGATCCTAACCTCCATTCGCAACTCCGCGGTCATCTCCATCGATGCCGACCAGTTTGAGACAGGCAAGGATACCTCCCTGATGATTCGCTATGAGGTGAACGGCCTTCGCTATGAGGATACCATCACCGTCTATTCTGCCGATATCCCGGAAAAAGCCGGTATTCTGGAGCGGATTCCGCTCTGGGGCTATATTGTGGCGGGCGCAGTGCTGCTGTTGCTGATCCTGGTGATTGTTCTGGTTTCCGTGAAGAACAAGAAGAAGGCGCAGGAGCTGCCTCTGCTGGAGGCGGACGACCTGGGTGAGGGCGGCATCACCGGGGAAGTGACGGATGACGCGGATAACCCGGATGAGATCCTGATGGATTCGCCGGTGCAGAATTTCGACGAAAATCCCCCCATCATTCCCGGTATTCAGCAGCCCACCCAACCCACCGAAATCCCGGATGTTCTGACGGAGCGCTGCAAGGTCTCTATGGTAGCCCTGATGCACCCTGAGGTGCACGCGGAGTTTACGCTGCCCAAGGGGAAGGGCGTCACCGTCGGACGCACCGCAGAGCGTTCTGATATCGTGCTCAACGGAGCCGACGCCAATCTTTCCAGCCGCCATCTGGAAATGCAGTGGGACGGCAATGTGATTTTTATCCGTGATCTGGGCAGCACCAACGGTACGGCAGTGAAATCTGTAAAGTGCATTCCCCAAAATTGGATGAAGCTGGAAAATGGCGATACGCTCCGGGCCGGAAACTACGAGTATCGCGTGAGTTATCAGAAGCTCTGAACGAAGACAGGAAAAGCCGCTCCGCTTTTCGCAGCGCTGGAGAGCGGAGCAGGGCTTTTGATGCTTGATTCATTTGATTTTAGGGGAGTTTACAATGAAAATCAATCGCTGCAGCAAATGCATGGAAGAGATCCACAGCTACCCATGTCCGCGCTGCAAATTCGATATCGCATCATTCCAGCCCAAAAGCTATGCATTGGCACCCAATACCATCCTTCACGGCAGATATCTGCTGGGCGTGCCCCTTGGACAGGGCGGCTTTGGCATCACCTATATCGCATGGGATCTGGCGGAAAAGAAGAAGGTTGCCATCAAGGAGCTGTATCCCAGCGGCCACGCTTCCCGGTATTCCACCGGGGGTACCGACGTCATCTGGTCCGGTGACAGGGAATCCAAGCTGCTGATGGTGGATGGCCCTGCGGTATTCCGGAAGGAAGCCGCCAAAATGCAGAAGCTGAAGGATGTCCCCCAGGTCGTCCAGGTCTGCGAAGTGTTTACGGACAACAACACGGCCTATATTGTCATGGATTTCGTGGCAGGAATTACCCTGAAGGACTATCTGATGGAAAACGGTCCGCTGAACTGGGACAAAACGCAGAAGCTGCTGGTTCCCGCAATTGAGGCCATGATTCGGGTACATAAGGCGGGATTGATCCACCGGGATATCAGCCCGGACAATATGATGATCGAGCCCTCCGGCAAAATCCGGATCCTGGATCTGGGCGCGGCAAAGGATCTGAATACCAACTCCGGAGCCTCCTCCATGATCGTGGCAAAGGGCGGCTTCAGCCCGCTGGAACAGTATTCCCAGCGCGGCGGAAGCGGCACCTGGACCGATGTTTATGCATTGGCGGCCACCATCTGCTACACCCTTTCCGGAAAGACCCTCCCTGCGTCTGTTGACCGGGTGAATGGTGACGCAGACCTGTGGGAACAGCCGGTGTACAAAAAGCTGCCATCGTATGTGCTTGCCGCATTGCAGAAGGCGCTGGCGGTGTCGCCGAAGGACAGAACGCAGACGATGGAGCAGTTCCTCAGTGATCTGCGTCTGTCGAAACCGGATGTGAAAAAGACGGACGCCAAAAAGGTGGACGCACAAAAGCCGGATGCTGCAATACCGAAAGCTCCAAATCCGGAGGCAAAAAAGAAATCGGGTCGTTCCACTGCGGCCATTGTGACGCTGGTGCTGCTTTGCTGCGTTGCCATCGTAGCCATTGGTATCCGATTCGGATCGGTGCTGCAGGAGAAAGTAGACGGTTTCCTGGGTGAGCGGTCCACCGTGAAAAGTACCGCGTCCGCCGACGTGCCGTCCACAACGCGGAAAAACACCGCCACGACAACCGCCACCACAGTCCCGCCCACCACGAAGAAAACCACACCCACCACGGCAGCCCCCACAGCGCCCCCCACTACGGCACCCACCAAAGCGCCGACGACGGCACCGACTGTGCCGGGCTATCTTGGCGATGTGGAAGGATACTGGGGAGCGGAAACAAGCGTCAACGGCACCAGGGGCAGTCCGTATGTGCTGAACAAGACCATTAACAACTGCAGGAAGATGACGCTCTATTTCCAGCTGGACAGCGCAGACGGCTGGTATCAGGGCGGATGGCGCTGCCTGTTCCGTATGAATGGCAGATGGGAGGACCTGCAGGGCTTCGCGGTTCCCAACAACTGCCTGGGAGATACCCAGCAGTTCGAGTTCACCTTTGATACACCGATCACCTTTGACGCAATTTTCATTAAGTGCCCGTCCAATGTCGCATTGTCATGTGAAATTGCTGTGGCAGTTGGTGAAGTGTATGTAAAGGCATCCTGAAGACAAAGCCGGTTCGGAAGTATACCCGTCGGGTGTATTTCCGAACCGATTCAGGAAATGTACAAAAGCAGAAAGATAACACGGGAATGATTTCCTGAACGCTGCCCTTTTTCGTGAAAAAGGCCGGCGTTGAGAAAATGATTCGGGGAGAGAAGAGAAATGGCATATGGTATCGGCGCTGAAGGCCGGGGCGCCAACGGCAAAATCGTGGTTCTGGATTCCAACGGCGTCAGAACCGTTCCGTTGGGGCAGTACCGGCAGTGGACGATTTCCCGAAAAGGCTCTGCTGCGTCACAACCCGGAGGCGCTGTGATTGAGGTTGCTTCGCCCATCGTGAGCGCACAGCACGGCTGGGTGTTTTGCGATGAGAAGGGACACTGGTACTATTCCGACAATCCGGACAATACCAACGGAACGATTTACAAAGGCAGCATTCTGCCAAGACCGAGCCGGAGGGACAAACCGGTGTGCGTCAGACTGATGGATGGAGACATCCTTCGGATCGACAATGCAAATTCCAAAAGAACGCATACGGATGCGGTGCTGCTCCTCTATACCGAGACGGTCGGCTCCAGCTCCTGGAAGCGGTATCCCCTGACGGGAAAGACCTCCGTGACGATCGGCCGGTCCTCCAAATGCGACATCCGGGTTCCTGTGCCCTATGTTTCCGGCAGACATGCCGTTCTGACCAATACATCCTCCGGCTGGACGGTCTCCGACTGCGACAGCAAGGCGGGTACCTATCTCAACAACCACAGAGTGACCCGGTCTGCGCTCGTCAGAGAAAAGGACTGCATTGCCGTTGCGGACTGCAAATTCTTCCTTGTGGGGCAGTCGGTATTTTACTGCGGCCGGGAAGAAACCATGCATTCCGTGATGTTGACATCTCCGTCGGAGCGCCCGGTGATCCTTCATGCGAAGATCCGAAGAAAACGGGTGAAGGATTTCAGCGGTACGGGAACAAAGGAGTTGATCCGCGATGTCAATATCGACATCCGCGGAGGTACCCTGGTTGCCATGCTGGGCACGGCGGGCGCGGGCAAATCCACCGTGATGAACTGCCTGAACGGTATGGACCTGGCAGGGGTGGAGGGCAGCGTTTTTTACCGGAACGTGGACCTGATGAAGGATTTTGACCGCATGAAGCAGATGATCGGCAATGTTCCCCAGCAGAAGGTGTTCCACAAAACCTTCACCCCGGAGCAGGAGTTCCGGCTGGCGGCGCGCAAACGCCTTCCGGGCGATACCACAGACGCGGAAATTGAGGAGCGTGTCAATGTTGCCCTGCACATGCTGAGCATGGAAGGTGTCCGAAAGAATCGGAACAGCAAGCTCAGCGGAGGCGAGCAGACCCGGGTGAATGTGGGTATTGAACTGGTGGCGGACCGGGACCTGCTGTGTCTGGATGAACCGGATCAGGGCCTGAGTCCCAACTATAAGCACGAGCTGTTCGAAATTCTGCGGAATCTGGCCCACAAAAACGGCAAGACGATCCTGGCCATTATCCACGATGTCTCGGAAATCGATATGTTCGATCAGGTCATCATACTCGCCAAGAAGGACGGCGTCGGCCGGCTGGCGTTCTCGGGCTCTCCCAAAGAGGCCAGAGCGCACTTTGGCGCGGACATCCGGGATGTTTATGCATTGCTGGAGCGTGAGCCGGAAAGGTATATCAGGTGATGGAACATGATTATTAAATCGGCAAAGGGTATCTCCTATCCGGATGAGCTGCTGCTGCTGTTGAAGGAATCTGCGATGATCCTGATGGGGGAAACCCGCAATCTGATCATTTCGCTGTGCTTTCCCGTGGCGGCGGCCATTGTGACCATCTGGATAGCCGGAAAAAATATGTTTGTGAACATGGAGAGTACCAAATCCGCATGCTTTATTCTGGTGTGCGCGGCAATTTGGGGCGGACTGTTCAATTCCATTCAGGTGGTGGTGAAGGAGCGGGCGATGATCAAGCGGGATTATGTCAGCGGCGCTCTGCGGATCAGCTGCTATACCATATCCCGTTCCATGGTTCAGCTGGCACTGTGCTTTGTGCAGAGCCTGATCCTGTTTCTGAGCATTCAGGGAGTTCACCTGGTCTATGGAAATGATCTGCCGAAGGAGGGCGTGATTTTTTCCGGCCCGATGGCGGAATATTTCATTACGATTTTTCTTGTCATGTATGCGGCGGATGCCATGGGACTGATGGTTTCCTGCCTGGTGAAGAGCGAACAGCTGGCCAGTCAGCTCTCGCCCTATATTCTCATCGTCCAGCTGCTGTTTTCCGGTGTTCTGTTTGAAATGAAGGGGGCTTCCTCCTCGGTTTCCGCACTGATGCTGAGCCGCTGGGGCATGGAGGCGCTGGGCAATATCAGCAATCTGAACAGCATCAAGTCCCAAATTGCAGCGCAGATTCCCCAGTATGTGACGCCCGTGGATGAGGCGTTTGAGCATACGCCGGAGCACCTGTGGACCACCTGGCTGATTCTGGTGCTGTTCTGCGTGGTTCCGCTGGTTGCGGGAAACTTTTTGCTTCACCGCGTGAAGAAGGATACGAGAGAATAAGGAATCGTGGACAGTCGGTATTTCCACGGCAAAAGGGTGAGAACATAGCATGAAAGTAAATCGTTGCATGAAATGCATGCGGGAAACAGACAGGTATCCCTGTCCGCACTGCGGTTATACAGGGCGGTCTCAGCCGGACTATGCGCTGCGGCAGGGAACCATCCTGAACGGGAAATATCTGATTGGCTGCGTTCTGGGTCAGGGCGGTTTTGGAATCACCTATGTGGGCTGGGATCTGTCCCTGGAAATCAAGGTGGCCGTCAAGGAATATTATCCCTCCGGCGCGGTCTCCCGCAGTCTTACCACCGGTTCCACGGTGAAGTGGTACGACAATCAGAAGGCGGCGACCCTTCGGAATGACGGCGTCGCTTCCTCCGTCCGGGAAGCGCGAAAAATGGCAAAGGTTGCCGGTGTCAGCGGTGTTGTCCATGTCCGCGAGGTGTTCGCCGAAAACAATACCGCTTACATTGTCATGGACTTTGCGGAGGGAAGAACGCTGAAGTCTCTGGTGGATAAGAACGGCACATTAGGCTGGGACCAGGCCAGGCGCATTTTCCTCCCGGCCATTGAAACCCTGGCCAAGGTGCACGATCTGGGCATTATCCACCGGGATATCAGCCCGGATAATCTCATGGTGGGTCACGACGGAAGTGTTCAGATCCTGGATCTGGGCGCAGCCAAGGATCTGGCGGCAAATTCCGGTGCCAGCTCCATGCTGGTGGCCAAGAATGGCTTCAGCCCCGTGGAGCAATACGGCGCCCGGGGAAATACCGGCCCCTGGACCGATGTGTATGCCATGGCTGCGACAATTTATTATACGCTGACGGGAATTTATCTGCCCATGGCGACGGATCGGCTGGACCAGGATATGGTGAACTGGGATCTTCCACAGCTGCAGAGCCTGCCCGCCAATGTTCGCCGGGCCCTTCGCAAGGCCATGAGCGTTCAGAAGGCAAACCGCCAGCAGAGCGCCCGGGAATTGCTCAATGACCTGAAGGAAGAAAAGAGGAGAAGCCCCCTGCCCTGGATCGGACTGGCAGCGGCCTGCCTGGTGGTGGCCTGCGTGGCGGTGGTGTTCCTGATCACAGGGGGGAAAACGCAGACCCATACCCATATCTGGAGCGACGCAACCTGTGAACAGGCAAAGAAGTGTACAATATGCGGCAAAACATCCGGGGAGCCTTTGGGCCATTACTGGCTGGATCCGACCCACTCTTCCCCCAAAACCTGCCTGCGCTGCGGCGCGACGGAGGGAAGTCCTCTGCCGGCGGAAGAAACAACAGCCCCCAAAGCCATGGTGCGTATGCCCAGCGTGGGCGATTATGTCACCATGGGCACCTATCCCCAGACCAAGTACGGCAGTGACAACACCCCCATTGAGTGGCTGGTTCTGGATAAGGACGGTACCTCTGTCCTGCTGCTGAGCCGGTATGGACTGGATACGGATATTCCCTACAATAACAGATACGTATCCGTCACCTGGGAGTCCAGCTCCGTGCGCACCTGGCTCAATGGACGATTCCTGTCCTCGTTCACGGCCAACGAGCAGAATGCGATCCTGACGACGTGGGTGGACAACGGGACGAGCCAGGGCTTCCGGCACGAACAATGGACGGGCATCGGCGGCTATGATACGCAGGATAAGGTGTTCCTGCTGAGCTATGCGGAGGCCAGCCGCTATCTTGGCATCACCGGTCCCGGTACCACAGGACCGGTCGGCGCCCGGGTGATCCCCACGGCTTACGCGGAAAACAAGGATGCCTACATTTCGGAAAAGCACGAGGCCTCCAATGGCGCCATGGCCAGCTGGTGGTGGCTGCGTTCGCCCGGTATCAACCAGTATGATGCTGCCTGCGTCCGCAGTGGCGGATGCCTGGGCGAAGAGATGTGCACGGAATCCATCGGCTGCATTCGCCCCGCCATGTGGGTGGATTGGGAAACGCTCCACCAGTGAGAAGCGCCGCATTCCATACAAAAGAAGCATCCCGGCCCCGGAAATTTTTCCGGATCCGGGATGCTGTTTTTCCGTGGGGACAGAATATGCCCGCTGCAGATTGTTTTTGCAGCGGGCATCATTGTGAGAAAGGGGCGTTTCGGGATCAGAGGGCCTTGGTGCAGGCGATGGCGATGGCGCCGGGGCCGATGTGGCAGGCGATGCTCAGGGTCAGCTTGTCCAGATCCACCTCGTATCCCGGGAACCGTTCCTCAATTTCCTGCTTCCATTCCAGGGCGTCCGCTTCGGAGCAGGTGTAGGCAGCCTGCAGGTGGACTTTTTGTCCGGCAAAGCGTTCGCGCATGTCCTTTTCCACCGCGTCCAGCATGATTTTCTTGGCCTGCCTGAAGCCTCTGGCTTTGGCGAAGGAGTCCAGCTTCTCTCCCTGAATCTGCAGCACCGGCTTGATGTTCAGGATGGTTCCGATGGCCGCTGCGGCGGGGGTGACACGGCCGCCCTGCTTCAGATACTTCAGGGTGTCCACGGTGATGTAAATGCTGGATTCCAGCTTCGTTTCTTCCAGAAAGTCCCTGATTTCCGCGCCGGACCTGCCCTGCTTTGCCAGCTCGATGGCGTCCAGAACGGAGCGCTTCTGGGTGACGGAGATCCTCTGGTTGTTGACGACGAAGACCTTCCCGTCATAGTCCTCCGCCAGCATAAGGGCGGTTTCGCAGGAATTGCTCAGCCCGCTGGACATGGGGATATAGACCACCTCGTCGTATTCGGTCAGAAGCCTGTCCCACAGGTCCATCACATCCCCCGGCGCGGGCTGGGAGGTGGTGATGGTGCAGTCGGACTGCAGCTTTTCATAGAACTGCTCCTGGGTCAGGGTGACGTCTTCAAAATACAGCTGGTCGTCAATGGTGAACGGCATGGGGAGGACGGAAATCCCCAGCCTATTTGCCATTTCCTGAGAGATTCCGCTGTTGCTGTCTGTTGCGATTGCTGTTTTTGCCATGGTGATTCTCCTTATATCGTTGCTTCGGATTCCCGGCACTGGGATTCGATGTAGTCCATGAGCTGGGAGAAGCCGCCGTGGGGCCAGGTGCTGATGTCCTTGTTTTCTCTGTTCAGCAGGCAGTCCGTCAGCAAAAATACCCGCATGCCGGTTTCGGCAGCCGCCATATCCTCGGTGGCGTCATTACCCACCATCAGGCACTCCTCCGGACGGACATCCAGCCGCCTCATGATCTCCCGGTAATAGTCGGGGTTGGGCTTGCACAGGCCGATGTTTTCGTAGGTGGTGTAAAGCGCGAAATCCTCCGGCGTCAGACCTGCCCAGCGGATGCGGCTGCGGGTGGCGACGGCGGGGAAGATGGGGTTGGTGGCCAGCACAGCGCGCAGTCCCAGCGCCTTCACGGCTTGCACCGTGGCTGCCGCATCGGGGTTGAAGCCGCAGAAAGCCTGCGCCGCCTGAAAGTCGGTTTCGTAGAATTCCTCAAACAGCGGCAGATCCTCCAGCACAGCCTCGCCGAAGATGCTGCTGAACCTGTCCCAGAAGGCCTTCTCGTTGGTCCGGCTTCCGTCGTTTTTTACCATGGCGGCGGTGCCTGCCCAGATCCCGTCCACCAGCTGCTTTGGCTCATACCCGTGGGGCGCCAGCTTGGCTGCCAGGAGCCGGAAATAGCCTCTTGTAAAGGCGTCGTTGTCCATGGGAAGCAGCGTCCCGTCCAGGTCAAATAAAATCGTCGTCAGTTTCATGTGTCATGTCCTTCGCTTGTGGTTGATGTTTTTTGCTCCATGCCGACAATCCTGCTGGAAAAGCAAAAAGACAGTAAATGATGCGCGTATCGGTTTTTCCTGGCAACCCACTACGCAATGCCTATCCTTAACCGGGGTACCCTCTCAGTCAGCCTGTTCGGCTGACAGCTCTCCCAAAGGGAGAGCCAAGGGCGCTGTAAGCGCCGGTGCGCAAAATGACAATTTGATGAGGTGACCCGATAAGCATAATATATTATTATACTTTGATAATGGGAAAAATGCAAGAGGCTGCAGAATATATGGCAGCTTTTTGACATGAAGTGTTGCGAGAAAGAAGGAAAAACAGCGGAAGTCAGCCTCCCGCGCTGTACAATCCTGCAATTGCCCGGTGCTTGCAGCAAAAAAATCCGAGCCCATCTCCGGGCTCGGATTGTTTGCTGCAGGGGTATCAGTCCAGGGCAGGGAATCCAGGCGGCGTTCGGCTTTTCGCTGTTACGCCATCTGCTCGGGATGGAAGACCTCATCAAAGCGTTCGGCGGTGAGGAAGCCCAGCTTCACGCAGGCTTCCTTCAGGGAGATGTTCTCCTTGTAGGCAGTCTTTGCGGTCTTGGCGGCGTTTTCGTAGCCGATGTAGGGATTCAGGGCGGTGACCAGCATCAGGGAATTGTGCAGATTGTGGTGCATCTTCTCCCGGTCTGCCACAATGCCCACGGCGCAGTTGTCATTGAAGGAGACAATGGACTCTGCCAGCAGCCGGGCCGACTGCAGGAAGTTGTAGATGCACACGGGCATGAACACGTTCAGCTCGAAGTTGCCCTGGCTGGCGGCCATGCTGACGGCGGTGTCGTTGCCCATGACCTGCACGGCCACCATGGTGACCTGCTCGCACTGGGTGGGGTTGACCTTGCCGGGCATGATGGAGGAGCCGGGCTCATTCTCGGGGATGCGGATCTCCCCCAGACCGTCTCTGGGGCCGGAGGCCAGCCAGCGGACGTCGTTGGCGATCTTCATCATGTCGCAGGCCAGGGCCTTCATGGCGCCGTGGGCGAAGACGATCTCGTCCTTGGAGGTCAGGGCATGGAACTTGTTGGGGTCGGTGACAAAGGTCTTGCCGGTGAGCTGGGAAACGGCGGCGGCCACCTCGGTATCGAAGCCCGTGGGGGCGTTCAGACCGGTGCCCACGGCGGTGCCGCCCAGGGCCAGCTGCTTCAGGTAGGGCAGGGCGGAGAGCAGCATGGCCTTGTCCCGTTCCAGACTGGCCCGCCAGCCGGAGATCTCCTGGGAGAACTTGATGGGTGTGGCATCCTGCAGGTGGGTGCGGCCGGACTTGACGATGCCCTCGTTCTCTTTTTCCAGGCGGAGGAAGGTGGCGCTCAGCAGGTCGATGGCGGGAATCAGCTTGTCCTCCAGGGCCACCACGGCGGCGATGTGCATGGCGGTGGGGAAGGTATCGTTGGAGGACTGGGACATGTTGATGTCGTCATTGGGATGCAGCAGCTTCCTGCCGGCGATTTCATTGCCCCGGTTGGCGATGACCTCGTTGGCGTTCATGTTGGACTGGGTGCCGGAGCCGGTCTGCCAGACCACCAGGGGGAAGTGGTCGTTCAGGGCTCCGGAGGCAACCTCGTCCGCGGCCTGGCTGATGGCATCCAGCTTTTCTTTTGTCATCTTTTCGGGCTTCAGCTTGTGGTTGGCGATGGCGGCGGCCTTCTTCAGAATGCCGAAGGCATAGGTGATCTCCCTGGGCATGGTCTCCAGCCCCACGCCGATTTTGAAATTGTTGTGACTCCGCTGGGTCTGGGCGGCCCAGTACTTGTCGGCGGGGACGCGAACCTCGCCCATGGAGTCATGCTCGATGCGATATTCCATTACGCAGCTTCTCCTTTGCTTTTTTCGGGAAAATCCCACTTTTTTATCTGCAAATCATCATACCATGGGTTTGCCCATCCGTCAATTCCAATCTGCCCCCGGGAAGAAGCCGGTGATTTGGGACAGAAAGGAATTGACTGCCATCCGGCTCCATGGTAAAATAGGACAGGTAAAATAACTGCAGGCGATTGGTTTTCGAAAGCAGATTCGCAAATTGTAATTTGGCGGTGTCGTTTCTTCGAAGCGAAGCGACCTTGGCTCTCCCTATGGGAGAGCTGGCTGCCCCTTTGGGGCAGACTGAGAGGGTGCCGCACCATAGAGATGCACCTTTTTCCGACTGCGGTACCCTCTCAGTCAGCCTGTTCGGCTGACAGCTCTCCCAAAGGGAGAGCCAAGGGCGCTGCCGCGCCAGTGCGATAAATCCCAATTTCACGACCCGCTTATGAAAACCGATAACCGAAACAAAAGTATTCTGCACAGGAGGGCAACAATATGAACGGCAATATGAAGGTCGCGGTGATGGAGAGCATCGGCAAGATGGGCTACACCACCCGGCCCATCCCCACGCCCAAGGCAAACGAAGTGCTGGTGAAGCTGGAGTATGTGGGCATCTGCGGCAGTGACATGCACTACTATGAAACCGGCGCCATCGGCAACTTCATTGTGGAACCGCCCTTTGTCCTGGGCCATGAGCCCGGCGGCGTTGTGGTGGAGGTCGGCGAGAATGTGAAGCACCTGAAGGTGGGCGACCGGGTGGCACTGGAGCCCGGCAAAACCTGCGGACACTGCGAGTTCTGCAGAACCGGCCGGTATAACCTCTGCCCCGACGTGGTGTTCTTTGCAACGCCTCCCGTGGATGGCGTGTTCCAGGAGTATGTGGCCCATGAGGCGGACCTGTGCTTCAAGCTGCCGGAGAATGTCTCCACCCTGGAGGGCGCCCTCATCGAACCTCTGGCAGTGGGCTTCCACGCAGCCAACCAGGGCAGTGCCCACGCAGGCCAGACCGCCGTGGTCATGGGTGCAGGCTGCATTGGTCTTGTGACCATGATGGCCCTGAAGGCTGAGGGCGTCAGCAAGGTCTATGTGGTGGACATCATGCAGAAGCGTCTGGACAAGGCCATGGAGCTGGGCGCCGACGGCGTCATCAACGGCAGGGATGAGGACGCCGTGGAGGCTGTCATGCGGCTGACCGAGGGTGCCGGCTGCGACCTGGCCATCGAGACTGCCGGCACGGAGTTCACCACCCGTCAGTGCATCCGCATGACCAAGAAGGGCGCCACCATTGTCCTGGTGGGCTACTCCAAGACCGGCGAAATGACCCTGCCCATGAGCATGGCGCTGGACAAGGAGCTGACCATCAAGACCATTTTCCGCTACCGCCACATCTATCCCATGGCCATCGACGCCGTGGCTTCCGGCAGGGTGAACCTGAAGGGCATCGTCACCGACGTGTTTGACTTCGACGACCTGCAGAACGCCATGGACAAGAGCATTGCCGATAAGGCCAACATCGTCAAAGCCGTGGTGAAAATCGCCAGGGATTGACAGAATGTTCACCCCCCTCCCACCGGGCTTGCCCGATGGGAGGGGGGTGCAATTATCCCAATGTAGAGGAGGATGGTATCCTCCTCTACATTGACTGGAAACAAAATGGGAAAAGGCCAAATGGTTTATTCCGGGATAAAGTCAATATTGGCTTTTCTTGCCTGGCTGCACAGGTCTTTGGTCTGCAGCTTGTAGCATTTCCCGTCTTTGATGAAATGGGTGCCGCACTGCCGGAAAGTGAAGCCCACGTTCTGCCGGATGCACTGCTGCCGGATATCCAGCACCCAGTCGTAGTCCAGGGGCCTTGCCTCCCGGTCGGATTCGCCGCCCACCACCACCGCTTCGATTCCGTCCAGATACCGCTCGATGTCGATTCGCTCGATCAGCGGCTGGGCGGTGATCTGCCTGTGGCGGATGGGAAGCTCCCGGAAGAGTGCCAGCCGCGCGTCCGCGTTTTTCTGGTTTTCTATGGTGCAGCACACCACCACGTTGTCGTAGCCGCTGCCCCAGTCCTCCGGGATGCACGCAGCAAACCGCTCGATCCGCTTGGTCAGGAACAGGAAGGTGCAGTCGGAGCGCTCTTTGATCATGTTCCAGCATTCGCCCCGCCAGGCATCGGCCTCGCCAATGAGGAAATCCGTGGAGAAGCCCAGGTAGACAAGCCCGGGCTTCATTTTGTAGCTGCCGTTTTTCAGCCGCTGTACGGGCTTGGCAAAGTCCTTCGTCAGAACAATCCGGCTGGTGTCCACCCCTCGTTTCGCGTCGCCCTTGTGAATGTAGCAGTGCAGACAGCCCTCGCTGCACCGCCGGCAGCCTCTCCACGGGTCCCATCGTGCCATATTGGTTTCTCCTCTCGTTTACGGTGTTATTCCAAAGCCCGGATCACCCGATCCGCCAGATTCCAGACGGCGCTGATGGACAGGATCAGCAAGCACGCCGGGACCGCCAGAATCAGGATGATTGCCAGCGCGCAGCAGGTGACTGCCATGCAGACTGTGTTTTTCAGGGACTGGGCAAAGCCGGAGGGGTTATTCTGCGGTATGACAGCGCAGCTTTCATGCATCCTTCCGCCCTCCGCTGACGATGGAAAAGTATGCGTTGGCAGTCAGCTTGTAGATCAGCGCATAGAGCAGGCCGAACAGCAGCACCGTCACCGCCATGACGGTGCGCATCAGCGATACATTGCGCAGGTTGAACAGCATCAGCAGCTTCTGCACCATGGGGAAGGCAAACCCCAGATGCAGCACCGCGGTGATCAGCGGCAGGGCAAAAACCGTCAGCATCTGGGAGTTGACGCTTTTGCGGATGTCCTGCCGGGACATACCCACCTTCTGCATGATTTCAAAGCGCCCTTCATCCTCGTAGCCCTCGGTAACCTGCTTGTAGTAGATAATCAGCACGGTGGCCAGCAGGAATACCACAGACAGAAGAATGCCCAGGAAGAAGATGCCGCCATAGGTGCCGTAGAAATCCTGCCGCTCCGCTTCCCGGCATTCCGTATATTGGACATGAAACCCGGTCTCCGGGGCGTTTTCCAGCTCCCTCAGATGCAGGCGAAGGGCATCGCACAGGGCAATCTCCTCCTCCGCCGGCAGCTCCGTGTCGAAGCCATAGGAGAAGATCGGCTGGCAGGTGTACTTTTCGCCGATATTTCCCAATTCGGCATTCAGAGAATCCATGGCACGGCTCAGATCGCTGACGACAATATATACCGACGGGATGATGTCCATGGCGGCATCGCCGCTGGCCATGATATCCTCCGTGTGTTTTTTCACCTGCCATACGGTGCCGTCGTACAGGGCGATGGTGGGGTCGTCACAGGTCCGACGGATGCAGTGCAGCAGCACCTGGTCTTCCTCCAGCGTTTCCCCGGCGCCCATGCAGCGGTTGTAGTCCGCCAGGGGAACCAAATAGATCTGGCACAGGTCGTCAAAGGAATTGGCAGAGATACTGTCCACCTTCTCCTTGTCCAGCACCAGCGTGCCGTCGCGGAGTATGCCGGTGGCGGTGGCATAGAGGTAGTAGTCCTCATTCTCCGGCTGGATGCCGAAGCTGCGGACGACGGTGTCGATTTCCCGGACCAGAGCTTCCTCTGCTTCGCCGTCAGCCTGACTGTTCAGGAACCTGACGCTGGTGGTGATATCCCTGGGAAACCGGGCGTGCAGGCTGTCCTCCGCACCGAAGTACAGGCTGCCGGAGCCCAGGAGCATCACCAGCACCATGGTGCTGAGGATGCAGATGGAGGCCAGTCCCGCGCCGTTGCGCCGCATACGGTAGGCCATGGAGGACACGGAGACGAAATGGTTCTTTTTGTAGTAATACCCCTTGTTTTTCTGAAGGAGCCTGCACAGCATCACGGAACCGGAGACGAACACCAGGAAGGTTGCCACAACGACCATTCCCACGGCGATGAAGAAGAAGGTCAGGGCGGACAGCGGGCTCTGGATGGACACGGCCATATAATAGGCCGCCGCCAGCAGCACAATTCCGCCGAAGCCCAGCAGGTAGTTGGCTCTGGGCGGCTTTTCACCGGTGTTCTCGCTTTTCAGCAAGGACACGGTGCTGAGTCTCCACAGCTGAATCAGCCCTTTCAGAAAAATCAGCAGGAAAATAACGGAGAACAGGAAAACGGTATCGGCAAGTGCTTCCGGGTTGATGGTAAAGTCGTAGGTGATTTCCCCGCGGATGACCCGCATCAGCCCCAGCTCCGCCAGCTTGGACAGGGCAATGCCCCCCAGAAGCCCCGCGCCCAGGGAGGCAATAAAGAGGAAAACGTTCTCCCACAACAGCAGCAGGCTCAGATTTCCCTTGCCCATGCCCAGAATGTTGTAAAGACCGAACTCCTTCTGCCGTCTGCGCATGAGGAAGGAATTGGTATAGAACAGGAAAATGACGGCAAACAGCGCCACGATCCAGGTGCCCATCCCCAGCATCTGCCCCGTGGTTCTTCCGCCTGCCATGGTGATGAGCAGCGGCATGGCGGCAAGATAGTGGATGATGTAGAACATCATGACCATTCCGGCGCAGGTGAGCAGGTAGGGAAGATACAGCCGCTTGTTCTTGCGGATGCTCTGGATGGCCAGAGTCGGATAGAAGCCCAGTCTCATGCCCGATCACCGCCTGTCGCCAGCATGGTCAGCGTGTCCGAAATCTTCTGGTAGAGCTGCTCGTTGGTGCAGCCGCCCCGGTAGATCTGGTGGAACACCTCTCCGTCCTTGATGAAGAGCACCCGTCCTGCATGGCTGGCGGCTCTGACGGAGTGGGTGACCATGAGGATGGTGCGCCCGTCCTTGTTGATGTCGCCGAAGAGGCGGAGCAGCTCGTCGGTGGCCTTGGAGTCCAGGGCGCCGGTGGGTTCGTCCGCCAGCACCAGCCGGGGGTCGGTGATGATGGCCCGAGCCACGGCGGAGCGCTGCTTCTGGCCGCCGGAAACCTCATAGGGATACTTTTTCAGCAGCTCGGTGATGCCCAGCTGCCGGGCAATGGGGATAAGCCGCTGGGACATTTCCCGGTGAGACTTCCCCGCCAGCACCATGGGCAGGAAAATATTGTCCTCCAGGGTGAAGGTGTCCAGCAGGTTGAACTCCTGGAACACAAAGCCCAGATTGTCCCGGCGGAAGGCGGCGATCTGGCCTTCTCTGATCTGGGACAGATCTCTGCCGTCCAGAATCACCTGTCCTGCGGTGGGCTTATCCAGCGCCGCCAGAATGTTCAGCAGTGTGGTTTTTCCGGAACCGGATTCGCCCATGATGGCCACGTACTCCCCGCTGTCCACGGTGAAGTTCACGTTTTTCAGCGCCTCCACCTTGCTGCCGCCGAAGCGGGTGGTATAAATTTTTTGCAGACCCTGCACTTCCAAAATATGCATAATTAAGTCCTCCTTTGGAATTTCTGCAGGAATTATACCACAGGTCAAACGGGAACTCCTTGGGATTGGCTTACAGTTTCCAAGGCAAATCTAACAATCCCGTAAGAATTATGTTGTCGGTGCGCCGGATGGAACCGTGTCAAAAATGGCCCAGCTGCTGTAGGGGAGGATATCATCCTCCCGCGCAGTGGGGCTTTCCAAGTAAGTACTTTGTTGGGCGAATTCGTACAATGCGTAACAAAGAACCATTCAACCAAACACGCAGGTGACCCACGTGGCGGGAGGATACTATCCTCCCCTACAGAAGCCGGGTGAATTTATTCCACATCCAGCTTCCGTTGGCTGAGGTCTATCCGGATTTCCGTCCCATGGTCCGGGGAAGAGGAGGCCGAAATGCCGTGGCCCAGATTGGTGCAGACGCGTTTGCACAGATACAGGCCGATGCCGCTGGCCTGCTTGTCGCTGCGGCCGTTGCAGCCGGTGTAGCCCTTCTCGAAGATCCGGGGCAGATCCTCCGGGGCGATGCCGATGCCGGTATCCCGGATGCACAGGGTTTTGGGCGCTTCCAGACAGATGGTGATGCTGCCGCTGGGGGTATATTTCAGGGCGTTGGACAGCACCTGCTCCACCACAAAGGACAGCCACTTCTCGTCGGTGATGACCCTGGCATCCAGAGGCGCATAGTTAAGCTTCAGTTTCCGGGCGATGAACTCCCCGGCAAATTTCCGAACAGCCTGCCGGACGATGCCGTCCAGCTCCTGCTCCCGGATCACATAGTCGGTGGAATCCGAATCCAGCCGCAGGTACATGAGAACCATCTGGACGTACTGCTCAACGCGCATCAGATCGGCGGAGAGCTGCCGGGCCAGAGGGGAATCCTCATTCTGCAGATGCAGGCGCATGGAGGCAATGGGCGTCTTGATCTGGTGGGCCCAGACGGTGTAGTAGTCCATCATGTCCTGATAGCGCAGGTTCATGCCGCTGACGCGGCGGCTCTGCTCCTGGCACAGCAGGCGGATGATTTCCTGATAATCCGCGTCTTCGATTCTCTCCGGCTCGGGAAGCGTCATGGTCATGGCGTCTGCCATGCTGCGGATCGCCGAAAGACTCCGGTGCTGCCGGGAAACCCTGCGGAAGTCCTGTGCGATGGCAATCAGACCGATCAGCGCGCACAGCGCCGTGGGGTACAGCGCGGCGGCAGCGGGCAGACGGTAGAGGGCAAAAATCACGATATGGATCGCGGCAAACAGCGCAAACAGGCCCAGAATCTTCCAGCGCTGCTTCAGATAGGTAAGAAACAGTTCCATAGGCATTTCATTTGACGATGTAGCCTTCACCGAACTTTGTTTCGATGAAGCCGGTCAATCCTGCGGCATCCAGCTTTTTGCGCAGCCGCCCCACATTCACGGAGAGGGTGTTTTCATCCACAAAGCAGTCCGTCTGCCAGAGCTTCTCCATCAGCTTTTCCCGGCTGACCACGTTCTGCTTGCTTTCCAGCAGGGTCAGCAGAATGCGGTATTCGTTTTTGCTCAGGGGAATTTCCCTGTCCTGATAGCGCAGAGTGTGGTCGGCGGTGTTCAGCAGGGCGCCTCTGTGCTGCAGCACGGGGACGGAGCCGGTGAAGTCGTAGGTGCGGCGCAGCAGCGCGTGGATTTTCGCCATCAGCACGCTGCCGTCGAAGGGCTTGGCAATGAAATCATCGGCCCCCAGATTCATGGCCATGATGATATTCATGTTGTCCGAAGCCGAGGAGATGAAAATGATGGGCACCTTGGACACCTGCCGGATCTGGCTGCACCAGTGGTAGCCGTTGAAAAAGGGGAGCGTGATGTCCAGCAGCACCAGATGGGGGTCGAAGGCGGAAAACTCCTCCATCACATTGCGGAAATTCTGGACGCACTGCGCCTGAAGCTCCCACATCCGGGTCTGCGCCTGGATGGCCTCCGCAATTCCCCGGTCATCCTCCACGATCAAAATACGATACATAGCCTCACCGCCTTCTTTCGATGAGGCTATGGTATCACAATCCCATGGGAATATCAATCGGCAAAGAAGCCAGGAACCATTTTCCCCTGCTTTTCCATGGAATGGGATATTTTTTGGGGAAGCGGACAAACTTTTCCCGGAGGCGAAACGGGATGGACAAACTGTATGATGTGGTGATTATCGGCGGCGGCCCGGCTGGGCTGACGGCTGCGCTGTACCTGGCCCGGGCAAAGTACCGGGTGCTGGTGCTGGAAAGGGCCTGGTTCGGCGGCCAGATCGCCATCAGCCACGCGGTGGAGAACTACCCCGGCGTGGAGAAATGCAGCGGAGATGCCCTCGCCGAAACCATGCGCCGTCAGGCGGAGTCCTTCGGTGCGGAGCTTCTCATGGCGGAGGCGGTGGGGCTGGAAACCCAGGCGGATGTGAAAACCGTCCGCACCGACGCAGGCAACTTCCGCTGCTTCGGCATCCTGATCGCCACCGGCGCCCGGCCCAGAACCGTGGGCTTCCGGGGCGAGGAAGCGTACAGGGGTCGGGGCGTGAGCAATTGCGCTACCTGTGATGCCCCGTTCTTCACCGGCAGGGAGGTATTTGTGGTGGGCGGCGGCTATGCGGCGGCGGAGGAGAGCATCTTTCTGGCCAGATTTGCCAGCCATGTGACCATCCTCATCCGCAAGGGCGACTTTTCCTGCCCGGCCTCCCTGGCGGACAAAGCGAGAAACCATGAGAAAATCACGGTTCTGACCAATACGGTGCTGGAGGAGGTTTCCGGGGAAAACGGATTGCGGTATGTC
>CALYTP010000011.1:0-38281 GCA_945486915.1 uncultured Clostridia bacterium
AAAGTCAAAGATTTGAAAAAATGTTGGGATAAGTAAAGCGCTTGAAACTTCCAGTTTGTCGATTTGCCGTTACAGAACATCCGACGCAATATCCATTGACAATCCCCACAAAAAACGATATGATAGAGGCATTCTGATGCAGGAGGCGAACCGAATGAATCCCCTGGTTTTTCAATCGGATTTCGGTCTGGTGGACGGTGCGGTCAGCGCCATGTACGGCGTGGCGTATTCCGTGAATTCCGAACTGAGGATGCACGACCTGACCCATGATATCACGCCCTACTCCATCTGGGAGGCCAGCTATCGTCTGATTCAGACCATCTCCTACTGGCCCGACGGGACGGTGTTTGTCTCCGTGGTGGATCCCGGCGTCGGCTCAGACCGGCGCAGCATCGTTGTGAAGACGAAATCGGGAAAATATATCGTCACCCCGGACAACGGAACCGTGACCCACGTTCTGCGGCTGGATGGTATCGTGGAGGCAAGGCAGATCGACGAGACCGTCAACCGCCTGCCCAATTCCGGCGAGAGCTATACCTTCTACGGCCGGGATGTCTACGCCTACACCGGCGCAAGGCTTGCCAGCGGCGTCATTTCCTTCGAAGAGGTGGGTCCTGAGCTGGATGTGCAGAGCCTGGAGATGCTGCCCATCACCGAGCCGACGCTGGATGGCACCGCCGTCTGCGGCACCATCGATGTGCTGGATGTGCGCTTCGGCAGCCTGTGGACCAACATTCCCCGTTCCCTCTTCCTGCAGACCGGTGCCAAATTCGGTGACCGGCTCAGCATCACCATTCAGAACGACACCCGTACCGTCTACCGCAACATCATCCTCTTTGCCCGCAGCTTTGCCGATGTCTATGTGGGTGAAGCCCTGGCCTACACCAACAGTCTGGACTGCATGGCCGTTGCCATCAACCAGGGCAGCTTCGCCAGGGCCTACAACATCGGCACCGGCAATTCCTGGAAGATCAGGATCGAACCCTTCCGGGGATTCTGATCCGCATTCCGGCTATGCTTACGGAATCCCGTCCCCGTCATCGGACGGCAGAAGCATCGTACTTCATTCAGCATGCTGCTGAAAAAATATGGAGGTAGAAAAATGAAAAAGTTTTCCGTGAAAACCATTGTCGCCATCGGCATTGGCGCAGCCCTGTTCTTCGTGCTGGGCTACTTTGTGAAGGTTCCCAGCCCCGTTCCCAACACCAGCATCTCCGTGCAGTATGGCCTGCTGGCATTCATTGCCGCGGTTTACGGCCCTCTGGCCGGCGCCCTGGTGGGCTTCATCGGCCACGCCCTCATCGACATGGCCAGCTACGGCCCCTGGTGGAGCTGGATCACCGCTTCCGGCGTCTTCGGTCTGCTGATGGGCATCGCCTGCATCCTGATGAAGGTGGACGGCACCAAGTCCGATGTTGCTTCCATGGTCAAGTTCAACGTGGCTCAGGTCGTCATCCACGCCATCTGCTGGGGCGCTGTGGCTCCCGCTCTGGACATCTGGTGGTACCAGGAGCCCATTGAGAAGCTGTTCGCCCAGGGTCTCGTGGCCGGAATCGCCAACGCCGTCACCACTGCCATTGTCGGCACATTGCTGATGGTCGCCTATGCCGCCACCAAGACCAAGGCCGGCAGTCTGACCAAGGAATAAAAAAGAGAATCAGAAAGGCAGGCTCCAATGCCTGCCTTTTCTGCACAGGAGGCAAGCATGGAGAAGGAAGTTCTGATCTCGTTTGAACATTACGGGTTTCAATACACAGCCCAGGCAGAACCCACGCTGTATGACATCAACCTGCAGATCCACCGGGGGGAAAAGGTCCTGATCGCCGGTCCCTCCGGCTGTGGCAAATCCACCCTGGCCCACTGCATCAACGGCCTGAACCCGGCATCCTATCCCGGTAAAATCACCGGTTCGCTGAAGGTCAAGGGGCAGGATGCCCAGAAGCTGGGGCTGTTTGGTCTTTCCAAAACCGTAGGTACCGTGCTTCAGGATTCCGACGGGCAGTTCATCGGCCTGACGGTTGCGGAGGACATTGCCTTTGCCCTGGAAAACGACTGCATACCCACGGAAACGCTCCACGAAGATGTCAGCCGGATTGCGGAGCTTGTGGATGTGGGCAGAGTTCTGCGCCATGCGCCCCACGAGATCTCCGGCGGTCAGAAGCAGCGGGTCAGCCTGGCCGGCGTCATGGTCAATCAGGTGGATGTTCTCCTCTTTGATGAACCGCTGGCAAACCTGGACCCTGCCACCGGAAAGCAGGCCATCGAGCTCATCGACGACATTCAGAAGCGCACCGGCTGCGCAGTCATCATTGTGGAGCACCGGCTGGAGGATGTGCTGCACCGCCATGTGGACCGGGTAGTGGTCATGGGGGACGGCAGAATTCTCTTTGACGGAAGCCCCGCTTCCCTGCTGTGCTCCGATCTGCTGGAGGTCAGCGGCATCCGGGAACCGCTGTACGTCACCGCCATGAAATACGCCGGGATCAAACTCACGGAGCAAATGCACCCGGAGAGCCTGAGTGAACTGAACCTCAGTTTAGATGACCGGAACGCCGTGAGAAACTGGTTTGAAGCCCTACCCGCTCCGGCTGCCAAACCGGAGGCCCCCATACTGCTGGAGGCCACAGGCATTGACTTTACCTATGAGGGCGGTCATCATGCTCTGAAGGGCATCGATGTGACCATCCGCAAGGGCGAGATGCTCAGCATCGTCGGCACCAACGGCGCAGGGAAATCCACCTTCTCCAAGCTCATCTGCGGCTTCGAGCATCCCCAGAAGGGCACGCTCCTGCTGGATGGAGAGAATCTTCATAACCTCAGCATCAAAGAGCGCGCCGACCGGATCGGCTATGTGATGCAGAACCCCAACCAGATGATCTCCCAGATCAAAATCTTTGACGAAGTGGCGCTGGGACTCCGCAACCGGGGCGTTTCCGAACAGGAGATCGCCGACCGGGTGGAAGCCACGCTCAAAATCTGCGGTCTGTATCCCTTCCGCAACTGGCCGGTGTCCGCCCTGAGCTACGGCCAGAAAAAGCGGGTGACCATCGCCTCCATTCTGGTGCTGAACCCGGAGATCATCCTGCTGGACGAACCCACCGCCGGACAGGATTTCCGGCATTACACCGAGATCATGGAGTTCCTGAAGGAGCTGAACCGGCAGGGCGTCACCGTGGTGCTCATCACCCACGATATGCACCTGATGCTGGAATACACCCCCAGAGCCGTGGTCTTCCACGACGGCCGCGTCATCTGCGACACCACCGCCGCCGAAGTGCTGAACAGCCCGGAGATCGTGAAGCAGGCCCACCTGAAGGAAACTTCCCTGTACCATCTGTCGCTGCTGTGCGGCATTGACCGCCCCGAGGAATTCACCCGGCGTTTCATCGCAAGAGACCAGGAGGTGCGGAAATGATCAACCTTTTCAATTACATCGACCGCCCCTCCCCCATCCACCGTCTCACCGGCGCTTCCAAGCTGATCTGTATGCTGCTGTGGAGCATCAGCGCCATGACAAGCTTTTACACGCCCATGCTGGCTGTGCTGGCTGCCGCGTCCATCGTTCTCTTTGCCGTTTCCAGGATCCGCATCAAGGACGTATCCTTTCTTCTGGGCGCCGTAACCGTATTCATGGTGCTGAATAATGTGATGATCTTTCTGTTCAGCCCGGAGCACGGCGTATCCCTCTATGGCTCCCGGACGGTGCTCTTTCCCATTGCCGGCCCCTACACCGTGACGGCAGAGCAGCTGTTCTACCATCTGAATCTGTTCCTCAAATACCTGTGCACCATTCCCGTTGTCATCCTGTTCGTAACCACCACCAATCCCAGTGAGTTTGCCGCCAGCCTGAACCGGATCGGTGTCAGCTACCGGGTCAGCTATGCCGTGGCGCTGGCGCTGCGCTACATCCCCGATATCCAGCGGGAATACCGGGACATCTCCCTGGCCCAGCAGGCCCGGGGCGTGGAAATGAGCAAGAAAGCCAGCCTGGTATCCCGGCTGAAGGCAGCCAGCGCCATTCTGATCCCTCTGGTGCTGTCCTCCATCGAACGCATTGAGGTCGTCTCCAATGCCATGGAGCTTCGCGGCTTCGGAAAAGGCAAAAAACGCACCTGGTACGCCGCAAGAAAGTTCTCCAAGGGCGATTTTCTGTGCATCGGCGTCAGCGTTCTCGTTCTTGTCGTATCCTTCCTGCTGACCTGGATCCATGGCAGCCGGTTCTATAACCCATTTCTATGATTATGCGATTCCGAAAAATCTATCTGGAAATATCCAATGTCTGCAATCTGAACTGCAGCTTCTGCCCGGGAACTGACAGGGCGCCGCGGATGCTTGGCGAAGCGGAGTTTCTCTCCCTGATGCCAAAGCTGCGCCCCTGGAGCGATTTTCTGTACTTTCACCTGATGGGAGAACCGCTGCTTCATCCAAAGCTGGGGGGGTATCTGGAAATTGCGGGAAATGCCGGCTTCCGGGTGATCCTCACCACCAACGGCACCCTGCTGGGCGAGCAGCAGGACATCCTGCTGGCTTCTCCCGGGCTGCACAAGGTCAATATCTCCCTGCATTCCTTTGAAGCCAATGACTGTGGAATCTCCTTTGAAGACTATCTGCATCGCTGCTGTGCCTATGCCAAGGCGGCCCAGGGCAAAAAGCTGACGGTCTTCCGCCTGTGGAATCAGGGCGGACTGGACAGCAGAAACGCAGAAATACTGAATACCCTGGAATCCTTCTTCCCCAAGCCCTGGAAGGTGGAACCAAGGGGGACCCGAATCGCTGACCGGGTGTATCTGGAATACGGCGACAAATTCGACTGGCCGGACCTGGACGCCCCGGAAAACACAGGCCGCGTTTTCTGTTACGGACTGCGGGATCAGATCGGCGTTCTGTGTGACGGCACCGTGGTCCCCTGCTGCCTGGATCACAACGGCGATATCCCGTTGGGCAATCTCTTCTGCGAGGAAATGGAAGCGATTCTGAGCAGACCCGAAGCCATCGCCATCCGGCAGGGCTTTTCCACTGGAACTGCCGTAAATCCCCTCTGCCGCCGCTGCGGATTCGCAGCGAGATTCGGTTGAGATTCCTGCAAAAAATACCTTTCACCTCGTTCCCGGTGAAAGGTATTTTTGTTATTCGACGCTTTTCAGGGCTTCCGCCATGTTGATCTGATCCAGTCTGAAGTAGAAGATGCCATCGACAATCACGGCGCACAGAATGGTCAATACCACGGAAATACCGAGAGACGGTAATTCCAGCAGCGGCTTGATCCAGATCAGGTCGATTTTGATCTGACTGATAACGAATTCCAGCAGCAGCTTTCCCAGGGGAATTCCGAAAAACGCACCGACCACGGTGAGCACCAGATTCTCCTTGAACACATACATGGCCGTCTCCGATGCGTTGAAGCCCAGCACCTTGATGGTGGCGATTTCCCGGATTCGCTCGTTGATATTGATGTTGGTCAGGTTATACAGGACAATGACCGCCAGCAGTCCCGCGCACAGCACCACCACAACAACCACCAGGTCCAACGCCTGCATCATCGTGCCCACCATGTCGGCAAGCTGCTGGCTCACCGTGACATTCATAACGCCGGAAATGGCGCTGGCGGAGGCGCCGGCATAATCGGGATTTCGGCCCTCCCGGACATTCACATAGGCCATCTGAAGCTCCGGATCACGCCCCCACTGCTCCATCACCGTCTCAGGGGAGACCACCGCAAAGTTATAGACATGGTTTTCATAAATACCGGAGACCCTGACCTTCAAAACCTCCATATCCGGGTTCCGAAGCTCCACGCAATCTCCGATTCCGATGCCCATCATCTCCGCAATGCCCGCAGACAGCAGAACTTCATTTTTTTCGGGCGCCAGCACACTTTGGGAATCGTAGTGGAAATCGATAAAATCTGTAATTTCCCCGGATGCAGCAATGATGTAGATATCTCTGGTCTGGGAATCGGTTCCGATCTCACCGCTTACCTGATGGAAAAACAGGATTTCATCGGAATAGTTGGACATTTTTTCCCGGAATTCCTGTTGCTGTTCCTCCGTCCGTCCGTCGCTGAAATAGACTTCCATATCATAGGAGGTCACATCCCGGAACTGCACATCCACGATCCTCGAAATGGAATCCCGGATGCCGAACCCTGTCATCAGCAGCGCCGTACAGCCGCCGATACCCACAAGCATCATGGCCAGCCGCTGGCGGTAGCGGAAGATGTTGCGGATGGCAACCTTATTCAGGAAGCTCAGGCGGCGCCACAGAGGCGTTTTCTCGATCATCAATTCCTTGCCTGCCGCAGGCGCTTTCGGTCGAATCAGCTCCGCAGGAACCTCCCGAAGCGCTTTATGGCAACAATACCAGGTCACAAGCAGCATGGCCAGCGTATAGGAGACAAACACTCCCAGCGCCATGCCCCAGTCAAACCGCAGCTCGATCATGGGCTTCACAAACAGCATGATCTTATAAGCCTGCCACAGAATCGTCGGGAAAATAACGCTGCCCAGTCCCACACCCAGCAAGCACCCCAATACCGCGCTGCTTCCGGCATAGAGCAGGTACTTGCGGATGATGGCTCCGCTGCTGTAGCCCAGGGCCTTCAGGGTACCGATTTGGGTTCTCTCCTCGTCCACCATACGGGTCATGGTGGTGATGCAGACCAGCGCTGCCACCAGCAGGAAGAACACCGGGAACACCCGGGCCACACCGGCTACGATATCCGAGCTGCTGTCCAGGGAACCGTAGCCGATGTTGCTGTTTCTGTCCAAGACGTAGACATCGTTCTTTGTGATCTTTCCGATCTCTTCCTTTGCGTCCTCCAGCTTCAAAGCGGCATCGGCAAGCTCCTGCTCCGCCTTGGCAAATTCCTCCTCGGCCTCGCGCTTGCCGTCCTCATAGTCAATCCAGCCCTGGGCCAGTTCTTCCCTGCTTTCTTCCAGCTTTGTCTTGCCCTCTGCCAGGTCTTTTTCGGCCTGCTTCAGTTCCTTTTCATATTCCCGGATCTGCTGCCTGCCGCTGATAATTGTCTGCCTTGCAGAGGCAAGCTGATTGTTCATATTGGTTCTCTGACGGGAGATTTCCTCAAAGCCTTCCAGGATCTGCTGCCTGCCGTTGCGGATCTGCTCCCGGGCAGCCAGCAGCTCTTCCTTCTGTGCCTCAAGCTGGGCTTTTGTGGCATTGACCTCCTCCAGCTGAGCATTCAGCTCCGCCTGCTGGGCCCGAAGCTCCTCTGCCTGGGCGGAATATTCATCCCGTTTGGCCTGGGCTTCCTCCAGGTTTTCCCGGGCTTCCCGCAGCAGCAGCTCCGAATTGCCCCACTTTTCCAGCATTTCCACGGTTCTCTGGGCGGTGCTGACCTCAATATCCGCAATCTTGACCAGGGCATCCAGCGGACGCAGGGCGGCATTGATCTGGAGAATGCCGGAATTCAGCTGGGTCACACCGCTGTTCACTTCCGTCAGTCCGGCATTGATCTGAACCAACGCCGTCTCCACCTGCTGGGAACTGGCCTCCAGCTCCGCCTGTTTGGCCGCCAATTGGGAACTGGCATTGGAAAGCTGCCACTGGCCGCCGGACTCGGAGGAGGACAGTGTTTTTTCGCCGTCTTCCAGCTTCTGCCGGTTCTCCTCCAGCTCTGCCCAGCCGTCTTTGATCTGCTGCTCAGCATCCAGCAGCTCCTGCTCTCCCTCTTTCAGCTCTTCCTCGCCGTCCAGCAGCTTTTGATAAGCATCCGCCAGCTCCCGTTCAGCTTTCTGTTTCTCCTCGTTGTATTCTTTGACTCCGTCCTCATACTTTTTGACGCCGTCCGCATATGCTTTTTCCGCTTCTTGCTTTGCGGAAACCAGCCGCTCCCGGGCAAAAACATCCAGCAAAGGTTCGATGCGCTCCGCAGCCTCGGTCAAGGTATCGTTGTACTCCTGGGTATAGATGGCATACTCTCCCGGAATAACGGCATGGATCTCCGTATAGTAGCCCACATCAAAGGCTTCTTCGGGCACATAATAGTAATTTGCGATGCTGCCGCTGCCCACAGAGGTATTGCCCCGGTTCATATCCATATACAGCGGTGAGCTGACAATGCCCACCACAGTAAAGCTGTCCACGGTCAGCTGATCCAGGGCCGTATCGGAATTGGTCCGGGAGATGGTGACGGTTTTGCCGATGGCGGATTTGTCATTTCGAAATCCGTCAGCCAAGCACTCATCAGCGGCTTCCGGCATTCTGCCTTCCAGGAGGGCAACCCGGTCAATCCGTTCCGGTATGGTATAAAACCGGTACACGGCAGAATCCGTGCCGTCTTCCTTTGCCACGATCAGATCGGAATAGAAGACACCCTCCGTGTCCTCGATCCCGGGAAGCGCAGAAATCGCCTCCAGCTGATCCCGGTTCCAGCCATAGGAGCTGAGCAGGCGCAGATCAAACATATTCTGCTCGTCGGTATATACCTGCCCCGTGGCCACCATATCCATCTTCGTGGACTTTAGGCCCACGAACATGCCGGAACCCAGGGCGATGATCATCGCAATGGCGATGAATCTGCCCCGGGATTTCACGATTGAACGGCGCAGGTTTCTGGCCATCATGTTTCGCTTCATTACCATTCAATCTCCGCAATATCCAGAGGATGTTCATTTTGCTCTATGCTGCTGACGGTGCCGTTTTTCACCCGGATCACCCGGTCCGCCATGGCAGTCAGGGCGCTGTTGTGGGTGATGATGACCACGGTCATGCCGGTTCTTCTGCCGGTATCCTGAAGCAGCTTCAAAATGGCCTTGCCGGTCTGATAATCCAGGGCGCCTGTGGGCTCATCGCACAGAAGCAGCTTGGGGTTTTTGGCCAACGCTCTGGCAATTGCTACACGCTGCTGCTCGCCGCCGGAAAGCTGGCTGGGGAAATTCTTCATTCTGGCTTCCAGACCCACATCCTTCAGCACCTGGGCAGCAGGCAGTGGATTTTTACAGATCTGGTTGGCCAGCTCCACGTTTTCCAGGGCATTGAGGTTGCCGATAAGGTTATAAAACTGGAAGACAAAGCCCACATCCATCCGGCGGTAATAGGTCAGCTCACCGCGGTCCATGGCCGAGACCTCCTGCCCATCCAGGAAGACGCGTCCGGTGGTCAGCGTGTCCATTCCGCCAAGAATGTTCAGCAGCGTGGTTTTGCCCGCTCCGGAAGGGCCGACAATGACAACCAGCTCCCCCTTCTCGATGACAAAGCTGGCATCATGCAGGGCGTTGATTTCCACCTCGCCCATATGGTAGGTTTTTCCCACATTTTCAAATTCCACGAAAGCCATATGCTACTCCCCTGCCACTTCATTTCCTTCGGAACACCAGCAGTTTACTGCCGATATAATTCAGAATTACCACAATTACATTGGTCACCAGTTTCCAGATGACACCGTTCCAGCCCAGCATATCCACGGCAACCATCAAAATCACAGTCTCCATAAGACCAGATGCCACTCTGGTTCCCACAAATTTGGTAAATTCGGGCACCACCGTCTTTGCAGACCAGTCCTTACTCTCGAAGACAAAGGGCTTGTTGGTCAAAAAGGCAAACAGCACCGCGACGCACCAGGCAATGACATTGCTGACAGAAGCCGGCAGGCCCAGCAGATTCAGACACGGAATATAGACCAGATAATTCACCGCCGTGGTCAGAACGCCGAAAATCAGATAAATCAAAATGGAACGGTATTTCTCCCAGAGGGAGCGGAATTGATTCTGCATAAGAAAACCTCTATTCGGAAATTATTTTTGGAAAGTATGCGAATGGCTATTGACAAAGTATTATTTTATCGATACAAGGCTATCGATAAATCGATAAGGAGTTGATTGCATGAAACTTGCTTTTTTTGACGCCAAGTCATACGATATGCCCGGCTTTGACGCAGCCGCGAAGGATACCGGTCTGGAGATCAAATACTTTGAGACCCGGCTCAACGAGGACACGGTCTCCCTGGCTGCGGGCTTTGACGCGGTCTGCGTCTTCGTCAATGACAACGTGAACGCCGCCGTGGTGGAAAAGCTCTATCACTATGGCGTAAAGATCATTGCACTGCGCTGCGCAGGCTTCAACAATGTGGATATCCACGCCTGCCAGGGAAAGCTTCGGATTTTCCGGGTGCCCGCCTATTCCCCCATGCTGTTGCCGAGCACGCCATGGCATTGCTGCTGACCATCAACCGCAGAACCCACAAGGCCTATATCCGCACCCGGGATTTCAACTTCAGCCTGCAGGGCTTCGTGGGCTTTGATCTGTACGGAAAGACCGTGGGCATCATCGGCACCGGAAAAATCGGCCGTGTCTTTGCCGATATCTGCATGGGCTTCGGAATGAATATCCTGGCCTACGACAAATTCCCCAATGAAGCCAGCGGCCTGCACTACACAAGCCTGGACGAGATCTTTGAGAAATCGGACGTCATTTCCCTCCACTGCCCCCTCACTGATGAGACGAAGCACCTGATCAACGCCGGCTCCATTGCAAAGATGAAGAAGGGCGTCACCATCATCAACACCTCCCGGGGCGCACTGATCGACACCGAGGATCTGATCGAAGGCATCAAATCGAAGCGCATCGGGGCGGCCTGCCTGGATGTCTATGAGGAGGAGGGCGACTTCTTCTACGAGGATTGCTCCGGCCATGTGATGCAGGACGACACGCTGGTACGGCTCATTGCCATGCCCAATGTGATTGTCTCCTCCCATCAGGCATTTCTGACCAAGGAAGCACTGGACAACATTGCAGCAACCACCGTCAGCAATGTCCTGAACTACTTCCAGGGGGCACCCAACGAGGCCACCGAGGTCTCCCTGAGCAAATAAGTTTTCCGAAAACGAGTCCTTTTGCGCCATCCATTCCCGGCGCAAAGGGGCCGCTTTTGGTTCTTCTGAAAAGTATAACAAATCAAAAAGCCAAAGTAAAGTATTTACATATTTTGTTCACATGTTTATAATATTTCCATATTTCGATTTCCCCAGGGAGAGAAACGCTATGAAGCAACCATCCGCACGCAGCCGAAATTATCTGATCCTGTCCATGTGCATATTCGGAACCGTTGGCATTTTCCGGCGGTACATCGATCTTCCCTCCAGCCTGATTGCCCTGGTGCGGGGAATTCTCGGAACCGGCTTTCTGATGTGCTGCCTGCTGCTTCGGAGGCAGAGACTGAATTGGGAGGCTGTCCGGAAGAATTTCCTGCTGCTTCTGGCCTCTGGAGCGGCCATCGGGTTCAACTGGATTCTCCTGTTTGAAGCGTATTGCTACACCTCCGTGGCCACGGCGACGCTGTGCTATTATCTGGCGCCGACTCTGGTGATTCTGGCATCGCCGGTGGTACTTGGAGAGAGGCTGACTGTGCGGAAAAGCCTTTGTGCGCTGGCGGCGCTTTTGGGCATGGTGTTTGTCTCCGGGATCATGGAGACGGGATTCTCCGGCCTTTCCGAAAGCAAAGGGATCGCATTTGGTCTTTCCGCCGCTGTGCTCTATTCCAGCGTGATTCTGATGAACAAGAAGATGAACGCCATCCCGGCGCTGGATCAGACCATTTTCCAGCTTGGCTTTGCCTCGGCGGCAATGGTTCCGTATGTGCTGTTTACCGTCTCCCCTGCCGGGCTTTCCTGCAGCGGATTGTCTTTGGGGATGCTCTGCATTCTGGGGACGGTGCACACCGGGTTTGCCTACCTGCTGTACTTCGGCTCCATGGGCAGGCTGAAGGCAGATACCGTGGCGCTGTTCAGCTACATCGACCCGGTGCTGGCCATTTTGCTGTCGGCGGTGCTGCTGAAGGAGCCGCTGACCCCCGGCGGGCTGGTGGGCGCCATCCTGATTTTGGGCGCGGCCTGCGTCAGTCAGCTTTTCCCCTGACCCCATAAAACATTGACACCCCGGAAGCGATCCGGGGTGTTTTGTTATTCCTCTGTGACGCGGTCAAAGTAGGCAGCGACACGGTATGCGCCGCCGGGGGTGCAGGTGTAGAGCACCAGGTCGTGGCCGCTGTACTGCACGGCATCGATGGCGCCGGGATGAATGGTCTGCAGCAGGACCATGGAATAGGTCACAACAATACCGTCCATATCGGTGAAGGTGATCTGCGCGCCATCCTCCAGATCCTTCAGGGTGCCGAAATGGCTGGCGTAGTTGTGGGCGGCAATGACCAGATCGTCAGTTCGGGAGGAACCGAACTGGCGGCAGGGTGCCACCTGGAGCTTGGCATAGGTCCAATCGGCCATGACCGGGAGCTCCAGCTCCAGATCCGGGATGGACAGATACCCGATGTACTCATTGCCGTTGATGACCACCCTGGGCATCTCCGGGGAGAGGGGCTCGGTGGGCTCCGTGGTCTCCTCCGTCTGCTCTGACGCTTCGGTTTCCTCTGTGGCATCCGTGGGTTTGGGGGCGGTTTCCTTTTTTACGTTCTGTATGGAAGACTGAACCTCAGCCAGCACAAGCTCGGCCTCCTGCCCGGCGTTCCGGTCTTCCTGCTTGTTGTAAAGGAAAAGGAGCAGTGCTGACAGGATCAGCACCGCTCCCAGGATTACGAAAATCGCGCCTGCCTTTTTAGGCATTGTCGCTCTTTCTCTTTCTGCGCATCATGAAGATGCCGAAGAAGATCATCAGCACACCCAGGCTGCCGAGCACCGGGATGGGCCAATTGAGCTGGCCGGTCTGAATCAGAGCCGCCATATTGGTGATGGTCACCACATTGCCGTTTCTGACGTAGTAAGGCTTGTAGCCTGTGGGGATACCGGTTTCCAGGACGCTCCAGTCGCCGGTGCCGTCCAGCCCGGTCCAGGTGTAGGTCCAGCCGTTGGCGGCGCTGAGGACGACCTTCTCAACTTCCTGACCGCCGTTATACAGGGTAACGGTGACGGAGCCGGGACGGTTGCCATACTTGTTGCCCTGGTCGGACCATTCCTTCTTGACGGTCAGATCAACGGGAGGTACCTCAGGCTCAGGCTGGTAGTCGTTCTTGTTGGTGATGAAGACGGTGTTGTCCTCGGTCTTGTAGGAAACCTCATAGCCCTCGGGGACAACCTCCTCCACGGTCCAGGTGTAGCGGTCGTCCAGCTCGTCCCAGGTGTAGGTCCACTGGTTTTCCTCGTTCAGGACGATGTCCTCCACCTGTTCGCGCTCCTCGGTCTGCTTATCGATGCGGACGAGGTGAACCGTGACGCTTTCGGGACGGCTGGGGTCGCCGTTGTCTTCCCAGACCTTGTGGACGGTGAGCTTTTCAAACTGGAAGGCTTCCACCAGGAAGACCCAGTCCACCTCACCCACGCGGTGGGCGTATTCGTTGCCCAGCTCGGCGGGAACCTTCAGGGTGACATTCAGGTTCAGGGTTTCGCCGTAGCCCAGCTCACCCAGCAGGACATTGTCCGCCAGAGCGCCGGCCTGATCGGGAGAGGAAGCGTAGATGGTCTCGCCATTGTTCTGGATGGTCATGGCCAGCTGGGACAGGAAGTCACGCATGGAGGCGACGGTCTCGTCCCGTACATACGCCACATCGGCCTGATCGTTGCCGTCGGTATTCTCGAACTGCTCGGAATAGGTCAGGGGGTTGGCGGTATCGTCATGGACCTCCGCACGAAGGTAGACTTTGATATAGTCGCAGTCCTTGGCGGTGTTCCTGAACTGGATGGTCTCGGTGAGGGTATCGCCGGGCATGACGTTTTTGAAGCTGCCGAAGAGGTCGGTATTCGTATAGCCGCTGCCGGGGGCGAAGAGGTAGCCGTCCTTACCGTTGAAGGTGACGGAAGCACCCTCGGCGAAGGCCGTGACGCTGAAGCTCAGCGCCAGGGCAATCACCATCAGGAGGGCGAAAACTGTTTTGGCAGTACGTTTCATTTTCCGGCACCTCCTTAACCCGTGATGTTACCGGTTTGATCATCAACGGTAACACCCCAGTTGCTTGTGACAACGCTGATGGGAACACTCTGGATGGCAGAACCAAGGATTTCCACGTTCAGACCGTAGCCTGCCGGTGTTTGCCCTTCGACGGGAGTACAGCTGTTAATCAAAACTGCTGTTTCCTGACCAGGCTCAACAGGCTGCGTGTAATAGTAGAAATCACCAATCTTAATCCAGCCAGTCTCACCAGTCTCAGACAGGTTCAGACTCATGTTGTAATGCGTGCCTGAAACCGGAGTTCCGGGATAGACATTGCCAGAAGCATCCTGCCAGGTGACAACGATTGCCGCGCGGATGTAGCTTGTGGTATCGCCGCTATTCCGAATTTTAACATTGGTTTTCGTTGTACCGTTAAATGCATCCTCAATTACTGAAGAGGCTACCCGAGAGGGCTTGAAGGTGTTGGTCACGGGGTTTCCCTTGGCGATAAGGAATGCTGTGGTGCCGCCGATGAAGAGGGTCAGCAGAAGGATCAGGGAGGTCAGCAGGAACGATGCTTTCTTCCTGTTGGAGCGTCTTCTGCGCCGGGGCTGACGAGCATATTTTCCGTTATTCATGATTGCTGCCTCCTTTCTTTATCCTTCGACGGGAGTGAACTGATTCTCTGCAACGCTGTCGCCGGAGAGCCACTGACCTTTGTTACGGTTATTTTGAATCGTAACACTATTGGACTCGTTCTCAGCCAGAAGTGCATCAGGTTTCAGCGTCTTAGTCGCAGGACTTGCGGTATAGCGCCAACTCCAGCCGCTAACTTCCGTCACGGTGTAGGTGCCAATGGGCAGATCCTTGATGGTGACGCTGCTGTTGCCGGTGATGACAACCTTCAGGGAAATATCTTTCGTTCTGGAATCATTGGGGTCGCCGGTGACGGTGAAGATGAAGGACTGATTCTCGTCACTCTCTGCAGCGCCGGACTTGGTGATGGTCAGGTCAGCCAGATCATACTCGAACTTGGCGTAGTAGGTGGTGCCGTCAACCCAAGCGGCTCCTTCAGCCTTGGTGGGGGTGTACTTACTGTCGGTAGTCAACAGCGTATTGCATGCCGCATCCGAATACCAGCCGACGAAGCGGTAGTTGGTATTGGCAGTTGCGGTGGAGCCCTGAGCTTTATCAGAAGACAGAACCTTCAGCGTCTCGCTGGTGGGATCGACAGTGCCGGAGTTGGTCGAACCGGCGGGGTTAACAACCACGTAATTGATGGTGGCCTCATTCTCCGTGTAGTAGAAGGTGATGATATTCAGAGTGAGGGTATCGCTTTCCTCGATCCTGATGTTCAGGGTCTGGGAGGTGGGGTCGACGGCGGTATAGTTTTCAATGGTGATTGCGCTCTCGGAAATGACCTGACCATACTTGCCGGTGCCATTCTTGGGTTCGGCAAGCTGCTTTCCGCTGCCCTGTTCCAGATAGCGAACCTGATAGGGATAGCTGTTTCTGGTGTAGTACAGCTTCAGCTCCAGGCCGTTGGCGGTCAGCTTGCCGTGATATTGTTCTCCCGTAATCACGGTATCATAAGTGAAGCCGGGGATGGTCATGGGGTCAGCGGTATAGGTGGTGCCGATATCGCCCACAGCCTGGGAGGAGGCGTATTCCGTCCAGGTGGGTTTCCCCTGGTCATCCGTGCCAAGGTTCTCGGTGTAGTGGGTGATCTTGTAGTAAGCGTGGGTGGTATCTTCGGTGTAGTAGAAGATGATTTCATTCACTGCACCTTCTTCAGCGGAAACCACCAGACGCTTCTGGTAGGCATCGGGCATCATGCCGCCGACTGGGACGAAGGTCTCGGTGACAACAGCCTTGCGGTTGTCGGAGACGGTCTTTTCCGTGGCAACAGGCTCACCGGTCTTCTTGTTCAGATACTTGACAGTGTAGGGAACGGCGTCTTTCTGAACATACCAGAAGGTATAGACATTGGTGTTGTTTTCCTCTGTGGCGTTGATGTCCAGGGTCATGGAGTGGCTCTTGGTCATGGGGAAGTAGCCATCCTGATACGCGGTATAAAGGTCGGAGCCGCCCTTGGCATCGAAGGTCTTGGTGATGCCTGCCAGACCGGAACCGGTGGTGGGATCGGCGATTTCGATCTCATTTCCGTCTGCGTCCTTGAACTTGTAGTAGATGGTGTACTCCTTCAGTTTGTTGGAGCTCCACTTGGCGTAGACCTTCAGATCCTTGGTGACGGGCATATTTTCGAAGTCGAAGGCCTTCTCCACACCATTCTCCAGGTAGAACCAGCCAACAAAGTCGTAGCTGCCGTTAGTGGGGTCTTCGGGAACAGGGTCAGCCTTGGAACCATGGGGAACAGTGATATCAGGATGGGTGGAAAGCTTTGTTTCAGCTTCATAAGCAGCCCGATCGAGATAGAAGCTCACGGTGTGTCTGACGGGAACCCACTTGGCATAGAGCAGGACATTGTCAGCGGGCATGATGTGTTTATTCAGCTCGTATTCCGCGCCGGTGCACTCGGGGTTCAGATACCAGCCGCCGAATCGGACAGAGCCGGGCTCTTTGCCGCTGGGCACATCGGGGACATAGTCGCTATAGGTGTTCAAGGGTGCTTCGTAAAGAACGGAATCACTCCTAACATTGTTATAGCCGTCATTGAAGGTCAGGGTGTAGCTGTTGCGGGTGTAATAGAAGGTTGCGCCTTCACAACTCACATTATTGGCAGTACCATGATGATAAGTAAAACCTTCAAACTGATATCGGTCCTCATCGGTAACATGATATCCGCCAACACCGGTGACCTCAAAAAGCTTTACAGTATACTCACCATTGAGATTCTGTCCCCAATAAGTCATGGATCCCGAATCACCATCCGCGCCTCGGTTATAGTAAGTTATGTTTGTCTGAGGCATTATACCAATAAAGTTTGTGTACGGACCTTTTCCGTCACGATTTACCGTCCAGAAAGAACTTCCGGCCTTAGCTGTAATTTCTTTGAACTTTACGGAAATATCAGCGCCCCACTTGGCTGTGATGGTTTCGGTAGATTGGTAGTTGCCCCACTTATAATTATACTTAAAGGTCAGTGTTTTCTCCGTGCGGTCATAGTAGACATTGACCGTGCTGGAGCCGTCGGCGGCTACGGTGACGGTTTCCGATTCGACAAATGTCCACAAACCTGAACAAGAAGATCCATGGGTATGTTCAATCTGTCCACAGTCGTAACACTCGTCAGTATGCGTATGGATACAAGAGTATGTTATCTTTTCTGTGGCATCTTTATCTCCCCACCAGTCAGTTCCACAGTACCATTTATCACCAATGTTCAGATAGTAGTATGTTCTCCCCCATGACTTATATGTGTATATACCGTTTCCCTGGGGAGTTAAGCTATTATTTGGCTTATCTGTCTGAATAAATCCATAATTGGTCGAATAACAATCAATGGTGTGTGCTGTATGGGTGCAAGCTAGCGTGCAGCTATTGTGATTGTGTTCTGCAAGCGGGCAAGTCAAAGAACTCCCATCAAATGTGTAGTTTGTACCGGGCGTCGCATCTACCTGCATGGAACGAAGATAAGAGTACTCTTCATCATTCGCGTTCTCGCCCCAGAAGACGACGGTGACCTTGGCGGTGTCATCGGCTTCCCAGATGGCTTTATAGGTTCTGTTCTCAGCGGGCATTTCGCTGGGGAGAGAAGTCGCACCGGAGCCATTCAGGCTCCAGCCCTGGAAGGTATAACCGGCCTTGGTGGGGGTACCCACACCGCCGATGGTGGTGCCGTAGCGGGCGTAGATGGGTTCCACGCCGTAGCCGCCGTCCAGGTCGAAGTTCATCAGGTAGTAGTAGCGGTCATAGTAGATCTCCACCACCGTGAGACCGTCAGCTGCGATCTCGGGCTTTTCGTAGAGCAGGGCGTAGAAACCGGGATAGGTTTTGGCAACCTCAGGAACCTGGCTGTTGGTCAGACCCTGCTTGGTTTCAGTGGCAACCTTGGTGTAGTAATCGTCATTCAGATTCTGCTGATAGTGGATGACGGTGTAATCGACATTGGTGGGCCTATAGACGACATTGTAAGTATAATTTTTATCAATTGCGGTGAAGTTCAGATCAAGAGAGTTCTGCTGAACTTCATTCAGGTAGGGCAAGTAGCCCTGAACCGTGGGGAAAATAACCGTTGCAGAGAAAGCAGATCCTGCGGCAAGGCTGGCGGTGTAAGGATCAGCGACAACTTCGTTGGTCTCGGAAACGTAGTTAATGACAACATTATAATTCGGGTTGACACCCGCAGGGGCGGTGGTTGCGGTGGTTTCGTCCTCGGGTTGGGTGGAGGGGTCATTGTTGGGGCGGGCGTAGTTGGAGGAGCCGCGGAAGGTGAAGTTGGAGGTGGGAGCCTTGGTCACCGGGGTGGTCTCAGCGGGCTGGGTCGCGGTGGGCTGGGTCGCGGCGGCTGCGGCGGCGGCCTGGGCGGCGTTCAGGGCGGCTTCGGCGGCGGCCTTATTGGCTTCGGCGGCGGCCTTATTGGTTTCGGCCTGGGTCAGGGCAGCCTGAGCAGCGTCGCGGGCTTCCAGAGCGGCATTCGCTTCCACGCGGGCGGCTTCGGCGGCGGTTTCCAGGGCAGCGTCATAGCTGACGGAGGTGGACTCGGGGGTGAGCACCACGGTTTCGCCGTTTTCATTGGTGGTAACCTCGGCGGGAATGGTGGTCACAACAGCGGAAGCCTGGACGGCTGCTTCGGCTTCTGCCCGTTTGGCTGCGGCGGCTTCGTAAGCGGTCTGCTTTGCGGCAAGGTCGGCAGCTGCCAGGTCATAAGCGGCAGCGGCCTGGTCATAAGCGGCAGCGGCTTCGGCGCAGGCGGTTTCTGCCGCTGCCACATCGGCAGCAGCGGTGCTCTCGGTGGGAGCCTGGGTGGGAGCTTCGGTGGGTGCTTCGGTGGGTGCCTCGGTGGGAGTCTCGGTGGGAGCCTGGGTGGGGGCGGTGGTTTCGGACACAGGGGTGTCATGGATGATGGCATCGGGGGCATCCTGAACCACATACTTCTCTTCTTCGGAATTCTCCTGGGAAGGCTCGATGACAGGGTCGGTGACATAGACGGTGAAGTTGCCGCTGGTGACCTCCCCGCCATCGGAGAGGGCCTTGACACGCAGGGTGGCAGCGCCGCCATTGCAGAGGCTGGCGATCATGGCATAGGTCACCTTCAGGGTGGAGCCTGCGCCGCCGGTGATATTGACCCAGTTATCCCCGTAGATCAGAATCTGCCACTGGTACTGGGAGCCATTGGTGACAAAGGCCTCCAGATTGACATACTTGTTCTGGGGCAGAGAGGCGGAGGTGGCAAGAACGCCATCCTGATAGATATTGAGGCTGTTGGAAGCCTGGGCCGTAAAGGCAAAGTAGGGCACGTAGCCAATGAGCATGGCAAGGCACAGGACTACGGCCAAAACTCTTTTCTTCATTGATTCCAACTCCTTCCGTTATGCTTTGGGCCAGCCGGCGGCGGTGGTGGGGGTGTCGCCGTTGTTGGCGGACTGCACGGCCTGGGCGTAGACAATGACCTCGACGGTGCAGTTCTGATATTCATCGGTCATGCTGGGGCCGTCGAAGACGACCTCGCTGAACAGCGGCTCGGTGATCTCCTCGGCAGAAAGGGCATCGGTATAATAGTACCAGTCCCCTTCCGAAATCCACTTGGAGCTGCAGGCAATCTGCACGGCTTCCTCATGGTTCTCCGGCTTCACCTCTTGCCCATCCTTGTTGCGGATGATGACATCGAACCGGGCGCGAACCCAGGCATCGGCATCCTGATTCTTCACCGTGACGATTTTGGTGACGGAGGTACCGGGCATCACCTCCACGGGCTTGGCGGGATAAGGGGTGCCGCCGACCTCATCCATCCACTCGTCCAGGGTGATTTTCACACCGCCGGAGGTGATGACGTTATGCGCCGTGTCCTGGGAGGTGAAATAGGCAATGGTGCCGGCGGACAGAATCGCAATCCCGATCACCAGCAATGCCACAATAACAAGTCTTTTCTTCATATGTCTTGCTCCCCTCGGATTAGAATGTACAGGTAATACAAGTATACGCTATGATCTGACCGAAGTCAACCATATGGGAAAATCCGGAGGAAAAACTCCGGGTTCTCCCATATGGCCTCCCCCCGCGGGGGGAGGGCCATAGTTAAATTATTGGGAAATTACTGCCAGTTGGTAGCAGTGCCGCCGAAGGGGTTGAAGTTTGCACCGAAAGCGGCATCGACAGCAGCAGCAACGGTATCAAAGCCATCGGCCTGAACAGCAACAGCCTTGACGGGGCAGCTGACAGTGCCACTCAGAATGCTCAGATCAGCATCGGGGAAGCGGGTATCAACGTATGCGCCGTTCTTCATATCAACATGGCTGTCCAGATAGACACCGGAGACGAACTGCTCGGTGGTAGCATTAGCAGCCAGAGGCTGATAGTAGTCAGCGAAATAAACGTTGTACTGAACGTTGTCAATGGTGGTCTCAAAATAGTTCCACTTGCCATCATGCTTCCACTTCCACTGATTGCCTTCAGTAGTAGCACCATTGGCGTTACCAAAGTTAAAGTGCAGGATGTTGGCGCCGGCATTGAAGGTTTCATAGCCATCGTCCAGATCGGAAGGAATGGCGAAGTAAGCACGGACATAAGCAGCGGAATTGCCGGTGTTCTTGATGGTGACCATCTTGTCGATGTAGTTCTTAGCAACGGGCTGACCCAGTGCATCCTTCTCGCCCTGAGCGGAGCCGACGATGGGCATCAGGATCTTATTCTGAGTGAAGGTCTGCAGACCACCGTTGCCGTCTCTTTCTTGCTCGATCAGATCGATCTTAACGCCGCCGACGGTGAAGGTGTTGGTAACTTCCTTAGTGTCGGTGAAGTAGGCCAGGGTGCCGCCGATGACTGCGGTGGCAGCCAGAGCAACAACCAGAACCAGAGCCAGGAGTTTCTTCTTCATAGTTTTTTGCTTCCTTTCGTTTTTGAAATGATTGTTATGTACGCGGGATAAGTCCCGGGTGCATCATTGGTGGGTCTGTATTTACAGAACCCGAAGGTCAAACGCGTTGGAAATTACAGACCGCAGGTGTCAAACCAGTCAGCGATCTCAATCACGGTCATGGCCTGGACAGCAGTCCAGGAGGGCTTTGCGCCCTGAGCCTGAACAGCCTCGGCGGTGACAACAACATTGTACTTGGTCAGGGCATCGCCATTCTTCAGACCAGTGGGCATCACGATCTGATCGAACAGAGCATCGGTGGTTTCGTCGACAGCCAGAACCTTGTTGTAGTAGAAGTAGCCGTCAGTGTGCAGCTCCCAGTTGTCGCCCAGCTTACCGGGGACATAGTCGGTCTTATAGGTGATCATGCCAGCATCGCCCAGGCAATCCAGGCCGGTGACCTTGATACGGACGAAGCAGGGGTTGGCGCCGTCATTGGTGACGGTGGGGTCCTTGGCCAGAGGCTCGCCGGGGTAAACCTCGGGGGCGTCTTCGGAGCCGGAGCCTTCCCAGTTGGGCTCGGTCAGGGTGATGTCAACGTTACCGACGGTGAAGGTGTTGGTGGCATCGTCCTTGTCGGTGAAGTAGGCCAGAGTGCCGCCGATGACTGCGGTGGCAGCCAGAGCAACAATCAGGCAGACAGCAATGATTTTCTTCTTCATTGTTTTGCTTCCTTTCGTGTGATGTTATTTTCCTGCCGATGGGCTTCACGCCCGGGGGGATAGGATCGTTGGTTGGGCAATGCCCTCCCCTCCGGGGAGGGTGGCCGAGCGCAGCGAGGTCTTAAGAGGTCATTGCTGACAGGCGCGGCCTCTTGCTTCGGGCTGCCACCTTCCCCAGAGGGGAAGGCATTGCGTCTGTGCCGTCAGATTCCGTTTCCCGCCGCGGGGGGTGGATGCCAATCCGCAGGGTTTGCTATGTACTCGGCGTTAACCGGGTGCAGCATCAGTTGGTGGAGCCAGTGGCGGCAGCAGCATCCCAGTTGATAGCATTATATGCATTGATTGCATCAAACTCAGTGCCATTGGTCTTCTCATACTGGATTGCAGCAGCCTGGAAGGTCAGGGTGGGGAGAGATGCTCCTGGCTTATTCAGGTCATTCATCATTTCCTTGGTGACATCCTTGCTTACCTGAACCTTGTTGTCCACCAGAACGGGGAATTCCATATTAGAAGTGGCAGCGGAAGCATCAACAATGCGGAAGTAGACACCAGGTACATTAATTCCGTCTTTACCTATTAACGGAGTCCAATCATCGACAATATCATAGGACATAAAATTGCCGAAGTTAGTAGATTCCGTTACCTTAACGAATACATAGCACTTTTCACTGCCAGCCTGAACCGTGACCTTGGGGTCCTTGGTGATGGTCCAACCGGGGATCATCTTATAATTGTGTTCCACGGCAGTAGTGCTTGTGGAAGTCTCATCCAGGGTGATGGTGATATCACTGGTGGTGAAGGTGTTGGTCACTGCAGAGGGGGTAGAAGTCAGCCAAGCCAGAGTTCCGCCTGCAACGCATCCGATCAGAAGAACCACCGCCATGGCCACCAGCAGGGGCTTGAGGGTGCTTCTGCGGCGGCGTCTGCGGGGAGCCGCGTATTTTCCTCTATTCATTTCGTGTTCCTCCTTTCTTCAAGATTTCGCAAGGGGGAAATATTTCAGCAGATGAAGGCACCTAAGGTTGCCTCATCTGATGAAAGCGGTATGGATGGATTAGCCAGCGACAGCGGGAGTACCGAATCCGGAAGCATCCCAAGCAGCTTCAGCGGTAGTAAAGCCGTCAGCCTGAATGGCATAACCGGTGACAATGATTTTTGCCTCAGCATAATCATCAGGATCAGCATCGCTGTTGAAAGTGAACTCTTTAAAGACAGGCACATCGATACCACCGGAAACAGTGCCATTGTAGTAGTATACGTTAGCAACACCGGGAAGTGCAGTCCAGCCGTCATACACAGTCAGAGTAGATGCACCAGCAAGACCATTCTCAATCTTAGCAAAGAGGTAGCAGTTTTCGGAACCAGCAGCGACACGAATGGTGGGGTCCTTGGTGTAGGTGTGGCCGGGAACCAGCTTGTAGGTGTTCCCATTGACACGAGGCAGCGGTTGATGATCTGCGTCATAGAGAACTTTGCCGTACTCATCGACCTTTGCTTCGTCCATGGTGATGGCGACCTTACCAACGGAGAACGTGTTCTCAACAGAAGCGGTGGAGGTCAGGTAGGCCAGGGTGCCCATGACGGATGCGGCAACCAGCAGCATCGCACAGACAACCATCAGGATTGCTTTTGACTTTTTCATTTTGGATTTCCTCCTTATAAATTTATCGGCAGCCTAACGGCATAACCTACAAATGTACTCAGCGCTGGAACCTGCCGCGCTTTTTGGAGCGCTTCTGCTTCTTCGGTTCCTCTTCCCCTGCCGATTCGGCCGTTTTCTTCGGCTCGTCCTCCGAGAACAGATCCGGCAGGAACATCAGCAGCAGCAGAATCGCCGCGCCGGAAATGGCGATGTATGTACCCGGGGGATTCTGGATATAATTGGCGACATAGCCCAGCTTGGGGATGGTGAACACGGGGGTGCCGATGACATTCTTATAATGCACCAGCGTGCCGTCGGGGGCGTCGTTGGCGTCGCCCTGGGTGGCGTAGCGCAGTACCTCCGGCTCATCCTCGTCGGGGACAACCTGAATGATCCGGTGGGTGGCCACCGTGTTTTCATCCAGCATGAAGGTGATGACATCCCCGGCTTCCAGCTGGCGATAGTCCACGCTCTTGACATAAATGAGACTGCCCACATGGTAGGTCGGCTCCATGGAACCGGACAGAACCGTAAACACCCGGAAGCCCGCCAGACGGACGCCAACCAGCAGAATGGCCAGGATGACGATCAGGATCACCAGAACCGTGGTGATGGCATTCCATACTTTTTTCATTATCTTTCCCATTGATAGTTTCCATTACCTTCTTCCAATAGCTTATAGTTGCGAATATTATAACGCTTTTGTAACCATTATGCAAGAAAAAATTGCCGAAAAACGGGAGACGGGTGTAGTGTTACAAATGATTCCGATTCTGCGGGAGTTTGCCCGGCAAGGTGAATCATCACTGTGGAGAAAATGTGGAAAACTCAGGAATGCGGCGCGGCGGTTGGCCGGGTCGGGAAAAATTTTTTAAAGAGCACCACATATGGGAGGGCGCCGGGAAAGGGGAAACAAGATATTGTGTCGAATTTTTGTCGAATGATTGTCGAAACCGCCCCTGCCCACACAGGCGCAGGAATCGGGGTATCCCAGCGGGATACCGGGAGGGTAAAAAAAATGCCGAACCCTTACGCGCCGGGGGATCTGAAAGGGCCATGGGGTCAAGTCAGCCGCCGTTTTTGTATTCGTGCGTATTATAACAATTCTGTAACCATTATGCAAGGGTAATTTGGGGGTCAAAATTACTCTATGAAGAAAGATATCCACAGGGCTTCGTCAAATTGAACACATGGAAAAACTGGTGAATTTGGGAGGAAATCCGGAGGAACCGGGAAAAAGTTGTGGATAATCTGTGGAAAACCAATATTATTAAAAAAAGTTAACATGGAAGGGTTTTTTCGTGGGGAAAATCTTTGTGAAAGATTGATACTAAATATTGTGGATTTGGGGGAGGAAATGACACAATATCTTGTCCGGGCCTTGGGGGGGAGCGGAATTGTGCCCTTGGCTCTCCCTTTGGGAGATCTGTCCGCCGAACAGGCTGACTGAGAGGGTACTATGTTTGACGGTTGGGAGCTTGTATTGGAACGTGGGACCCTCTCAGTCTGCCCCTTACGGGGCAGCCAGCTCTCCCAAAGGGAGAGCCAAGGTCGCTTCGCTCCGTTCCATGACGGGCAAAATACCATTCAACGAAACACGCAAAAGCCATCCGGTGGCGGGAGGCTGATCGCCTCCCCTACTGGAGCCGGGCAAAGGATTCCGCCGAATTCCCATTTGTCTGCGCGTTTGCAGGGAGCTTTGGGGAAGCAAAATGGCGAACCCGCCCCCTCCCGGCCCGGGCGGGGGCGAGAGGGGGCGAATTCGCCGAACAGCATGATCCTATGGAATCCCCCGCGCTGTGCCGGATGGGACTGGGATTCACGCGGGGAATTGTATCTTACAAAGATATCGCGCCATCGAAAAAGATGACATCCATCTGCTCCGCATCCAGGCTGAGCAATTCTTTGAGCGCGCGAACCTCTCCAAGAGAAAATTCCGCTCCCCCGGTGTTGTTCAGCTTCGCATTGAATCTGGACAGGCTGATGCCGATTTCGGAAGCGACATCTTCCTGGGTCATGGATTTTGCCCGTATCTCCCCTTTTAGCAAAGCGCTGTTCATATGCACGGCCCCCTATGCATCTTTATAAGATACTTTGATTATAACAACATCTCTCCATTTGTCAAGATACTTTTCTTGACTTTTAGAAAAAATATGCTATTATTAACATACTTTGTTGAACAAGGCAGGTGAAAGGCATGACAGTTGGTGAAAAAATCAAGGTTCTCCGAAAGTCAATCGGACTGACACAGACGGAACTGGGCCAGCGTGTGGGCGTCCAGAAGAACGCTGTGAGCAAATGGGAATGCGGACGCGTGGAGGATATCCCTATCTCCACCATCAAACGTCTGGCCAGTCTCTTCGATGTTCCGGCATCCTATCTCATCGACGATGATGCCCCATTATATCACCGCCCCCTGACGCCTCTGACCAATATGAAGCAATGGAAGGTCATCGGCGGTACCGCCTGCGGCGCTCCGATCCACCACGAAATGGATGACAGCGTCCTGGCCCCCGCCAATATCCACGCGGATCGGGTGTTCCGCTGCATCGGCGACAGCATGATCGGCGCTCACATCTTTGACGGAGACATTGTTTTCATCAAAACCGGCGAATATGTGGAGGACGGCAGGATCGGCGTCGTCCGCATCGGCGACGAATACTCCCTGAAGCGCATCTTCCGCGGCGATGACTATCTGGAGCTGCGGTCGGAAAACCCCGCCTATCCCCCCATCATCATCCGCGGCGAACAGGAAAACGCAGAAATCGTCGGCAAGGCAGTGCAATGCCTGACCAGGATCATCTGAATAGAAAAAAGCTGCAGCAACCGAACCGGTTTCTGCAGCATTTTTTGGCGGAGAGTCAGGGATTTGAACCCTGGCGGCACTGTTCATGCCCTACGAGATTTCGAGTCACGCCTCTTCGACCACTTGAGTAACTCTCCATAGCGAAGGTATTATATCAGCTCCGCGGGAAAAAATCAAGTGCTGTCTTGGGGCAAACTGTCCCAGGGGAAGCAATCCGGCGGGTCATGGCGGAACTCCATCCACCCGTGGGTCACGGGATGGAAGAAGCCGATGTACTGGGAAAACAGGGCGATTTCGCAGGGGTCGTCCAATTCCGAATACTTCCGCTCCCCCACCAGCGGCCACCCCCGACTGGCAAACTGAACGCGAATCTGGTGGGTCCTGCCGGTGTGCAGCTCGATCTCCACCCGGCTCATATCGTCCTTTGCCGAAAGAACACGATAGGAAAGGGACGCTTCCTGAATCCCCTTCCCCGGCTCCCGGGCCACATAGGTCATCTTTCTGGCCTTGTCCCTGCCCAGAAGATCCCGAAGGGTATCGCGTTCCTTTTCCGGGATGCCATGGATCACCGCATGGTAGCGCTTGCGGAACTCCCCTGCCCGCACCTGCCGGGACAGCTCCGAGGCCGCCGCCGGGGTTCGCGCCAGCACCATCAGGCCGCTGACCACCCGGTCCAGGCGGTGGACGGTGCGGATATCCGCCTTAGCACCTCCCAGTTGCCCCCGGAGCAGGTCCGGAAGTCCCCCGGGCTCATCCGTGGAGAGCACCCGGGCGGGCTTCACGCAGACAAGAATATCCTCGTCAAGATAGCAGATTTCCACCATGATCCGGGCCTCCTCCCGCTTTTTGAGTGCATTATAGCAGAATCCCCCGCTTTCCGCAACTCATTTCTTTTTGTCAAACAGCATGGAGATCCCCACCCCCGCCAGCACCAGAAACATGGCCGATACCAGAGGATTCGGCTTATGGCTGACTCTTGTTTTTGCCGGAAAATTCCCCCCGGCAGGCGATGCAACCGCTGGTTTACAGGATTGCGCATAGGCACGTACACCAAACAGTGATCCGATCACCAGCACCGCCGCACAGACCAGACAAAAAAATCGTTTACCCATTTCCTGAGTCCTCCTCCTGAGTGATTTCGGATTCAGTATACACAGTGGGCCGCAGGAAAAAAGTCTAACCCTCCCTGCCCCGGGGAGAATCGAACGCCCTTCTGCGCCGCATTATCGCAGAATGAGCGCTGCCGGGATGCGAAAGATGGCCGCCGCACCCGAAGGATTGAAAACCCAAGGGTAACTTTTGTCAGGCGCTGGTTTTTTATCCGATTATCATTCAATACAGGCATCCGGGGTTGAATCATTCGAAACGGAAAAAAAGAAACCTGCAATGCACGAATCTGCGCACTGCAGGTTTTTGTCTTATTCCACGGTCTGCAAAATGAGCTTCACCAGAGCGTCCCTTCCGTCGCCCTTTTCGGCGGAGAAGGGAATGACGGGGCAGGAATCCGGAAGCTCCAGGTCTTCCCGGATGATTTTCAGGTTGGGTTCCAGCTCACTCTTTTTCAGCTTGTCCATCTTGTTGGCCACCACCACGAAGGGGCAGCCGCTGTCCAGAAACCAGCGGGCCATGGTGATATCGTTGTTTGTGGGCGGATGGCGGTAGTCCACAATCAGCACACCCAGATCGATCCGGTTTGCCGCGAAGTAATCCTCCATCAGCTTTCCCCAGCGATCCTTTTCACTCTGGGAAACCTTGGCAAAGCCGTAGCCGGGCAGATCCACCAGATAGCACTTGCCATCCAGCACAAAGTAGTTCACATGGATGGTCTTGCCGGGTTTATCCCCGACCCTGGCGAAGTTCTTCCGCTGCAGCAGACGGTTGATGACTGAGGACTTACCAACATTGGATTTTCCGGCGAAGGCAATCTCCGGCATCCGGTTTGCAGGGAAATCCCGGGGAGAAGCGGCGGAAATCAGGAATTCCACATTCTGAAAATTCATGGCTTCCCTCCGTTACTGCTGAATGCCCGGGCGGTGCAGCTTGGCGGCGGCATCCTCCGGGATGGTGCCCAGGACGGTGGGTGCGACTTCGGTCTTCCGGTTCAGGGCAGCGGCCAGGACGGTATCCACGGTACGGGCGCTGATGAAATTCAGCTGCTTGCGCACGGTCTGGTCGATCTCCTCCAGATCCCGCTCGTTGTCGGCGGGGATGATGACGGTGCGGATCCCGTGGCGCAGGGCTGCCATGGTCTTCTCCTTCAGGCCGCCGATCCGCAGCACTCTGCCCCGGAGGGTGACCTCACCGGTCATGGCCACGTCCCGGCGGACACTGATTCCCGTCAGGGCGGACACAATGGCCGTGGTGACGGTGACTCCAGCGGAGGGGCCGTCCTTGGGAACTGCGCCCTCGGGGAAATGGACGTGGATATCCTTGGTCTTATAGAAGTCAGGCGCAACGCCAAGTGATGATGCATTGGCCCGGATATAGCTCATGGCAGCATGGACGGATTCCTTCATCACATCGCCCAGGTTGCCCGTCAGCTCCAGCTTGCCGGAGCCGTCCATCACATTGACCTCCACCTCCAGGGTCTCGCCGCCCACGGAAGTCCAGGCCAGGCCCGTCACCAGACCAACCTGGTCGGAACCGGGCAGACGGTCGGGCAGGTACTTCCGGACACCCAGATAGGTTTCCAGATCGGCACCGTTGACCGTGATCTTCTTGGCATCCTCCCGGTTCAGCAGCTGCATATCCACCTTGCGGCAGATATCGCCGATGCTGCGCTCCAGATTCCGGACGCCGGATTCTCTGGTATAGCACTCGATGATCTCCCGGATGGCATCGTCGGTGATGCGAAGCTGGGATTTCTTCAGGCCGTGTTTGATAAGCTGCTTGGGGATCAGGTGGTTTTTGGCGATCATCAGCTTCTCTTCATCCGTATAGGAGCCAAGCTCGATGATCTCCATGCGGTCCAGCAGCGGACGGGGCACCGTATCCAGGGTGTTGGCGGTGGTGATGAACATGACCTTGGAAAGGTCAAAGGGAATCTCAATGTAATGATCCCGGTAGGAATGGTTCTGCTCCGCGTCCAGCACCTCCAGCAGTGCCGCGCTGGGGTCGCCGCGGTAATCCGAGCCCATTTTGTCGATCTCGTCCAGAAGCAGCACGGGATTGGTGGTTCCCGCCTGGATCATGGCATCCATGATTCTGCCGGGCATGGCGCCCACGTAGGTCTTCCGGTGGCCCCGGATATCCGCTTCATCGTGGACGCCGCCCAGGGAGATGCGCACCATCTTCCGGTTCAGGCAGCGGGCAATGGAATAGGAAATGGAGGTCTTGCCCACGCCGGGAGGGCCAACAAGGCAGAGAATCTGCGGCGGCATCTGGGGCGCCATCTGGCGCACGGCCATGGTCTCCAGAATCCGCTCCTTGACCTTGGCCATGCCGAAGTGGTCATGCTCCAGAATCCTGGAGGCGGCCTGGACATCGATCCGCTCCTTGGAGGCTTTGTTCCAGGGAAGATCCAGCACGGTATCCAGGTAATTGCGCAGGACGGAGGCTTCCGAAGACCCAAAGGGCTGCTTTTTCAGCTTGGCGGCATCCTTCAGAAGCTTCTTTTCATATTCCTCCTTCAGATGCAGCGCCTTGATCCGGCCCACATCGTCATCGTCGTCCAACTCGTCCCCTTCACCCAGCTCCTCCCGGATAACCCGCAGCTGCTCACGCAGATAGTAGTCCCGCTGGTTCTGGTCGATGGAGGCCCGGGTCTTGTCCTGAATCTCGGATTCCAGCTGAAGAACCTCCATCTCCCGGCTGAGATAGGTGATGGCCATTTCCAGACGGCGGGTGGGATTCAGCTGGGCCAGCAGCTTTGTTTTTTCCGTAAAATCAAGGCCGGAATTCTGGGCAATGGAGTCTGCCACAAAACCGTTCTGGTTGCTGGCCAGCATACGAAGCTGCACCATCTGGGCAGGATGCTCCGTCAGCTCGGTATAGGCATTGTAAAGATTGCAGGCCTCCCGGCGCAGGGCCTTGCCTCTGGGGCTGTCCTTCTCCTCCGGGCAGGGAATGGATTCCACAATGGCGGAGAGAAACGGCTCCGTCTGCTGCATTTCCACAATTCTGCCCCGGGTGATGCCCACCACAAGAACCCGCAGATTCTCATCTGGCGCGTTCAGCAGCTGCTTCACCTTGACCACCGTGCCCACGGAGTACAGATCCGCCAGCTTCGGATCATCCACAAGGATGTCCTTCTGGGGAACCAGATAGAGGATCTGGTCCTTCTTCATGGCAGCTTCCAGTGCCCGGGCAGACTTGCTCCTGCCCACATCAAAGTGGACAGTCTGCTCGGGGAAAACGGCAAGTCCCCGAAGCGCCAGCACAGGCATTCTGCCTGCATAGGTGATTTCTGACATGGGATGATCCCTCCTTACAGGGTAATGCAAGAAGGGGATAGAAAACCTACCCCCTTCCGAAAAACGTTTTATCGCGTGAGTTTCTCCCTGGGATGGGAGGGATCCCGCAGGATCGTCGCAGGCACGCCGTCCACGCACTCGGGCGTGATGATGACCTTCTGAATGGTCAGATCCGAAGGGATCTGATACATGATTCCGGTCATGATTTTTTCCATGATGGCGCGCAGGCCACGGGCACCGATTTCACGGTCCAACGCCTTTTGCGCAATCTTCTGAAGGGCCTCGTCGGTAATCTCCAGCTCCACACCGTCCATCTGCATGAGACTGCGGTACTGCTTGGAGATGGCGTTCTTGGGCTCCACCATGATGCGGACCAGATCCTGCTGGGTCAGGCTCTGCAGGCAGGTGATCAGGGGCATGCGCCCCACCAGTTCGGGGATGATGCCGAACTTCAGAAGATCATGGGGCTCCACCTGGGCCAGAATCTTGCCCACGTCCCGCTTTTTCCGGCTCTCCACAGGGGCGTCAAAGCCGATGGCAGAGCGGTCTGTCCGGGCCTCGATGATCTTGTCCAGGCCGTCGAAGGCGCCGCCGCAGATGAACAGGATGTTGGTGGTATCGATCTGGATCATTTCCTGCTGGGGATGCTTGCGGCCGCCCTGGGGGGGCACGCTGGCAACCGTTCCTTCCAGGATCTTCAGCAGTGCCTGCTGAACACCCTCGCCGGAAACGTCCCGGGTGATGGATGTATTTTCGCTCTTGCGGGCAATCTTGTCCATCTCATCAATATAGATGATGCCGGTCTGTGCCCGCTCCACATCGAAATCCGCAGCCTGCAGCAGGCGAAGCAGGATATTTTCCACATCGTCGCCCACATAGCCGGCTTCCGTCAGAGTTGTGGCGTCCGCAATGGCGAAGGGAACATTCAGAATCCTGGCCAGGGTCTGGGCAAAGAGGGTTTTACCGGAACCCGTGGGGCCAATGAGCAGAATGTTGCTTTTCTGCAGCTCCACCTCGGAATCGCTGCCGAAGAAGATGCGCTTATAATGGTTGTACACCGCGACAGACAGGGCGATTTTCGCCTCTTCCTGTCCGATGATGTAGTGATCCATGAATGCCTTGATTTCCATGGGGGCAGGCAGCTTATCCATGCCGGAAGCGCTGCCGGTATCCATTTCAACCTCTTCCCGCAGCAGATCGTTGCACGCATGAACACAATCGCTGCAGATATACACTCCTGGGCCGGCAATCAGCTTAGTAGCCTGATTCTCCCGCTTCCCGCAGAAGCTGCAGCGAATCTGCTGGTCTGAATTTCTTGCCATGAACCCGTTACCTCATTTCAAAAAGAATCAATGATGCTCCAGCACACGGTCGATGAGGCCGAAAGCCTGGGCTTCCTCCGCGCTCATGAAGTTATCGCGCTCGCAGGCCGCGGTGACCTCCTCGATGCTCTTTCCGGTGTTCTCGGAGAGGATGCGGTTCATGCGGGCCTTGATGGTCTCCAGGCGCTTCAGGTGGATGGCCATATCCGTGATCTGACCCTGGGTGCCGGCAGAGGGCTGGTGGATCATGATCTCGGAATTGGGCAGGGCCATGCGCTTGCCCTTGGTGCCTGCCGCCAGCAGGAAAGCACCCATGGAAGCAGCCATACCGACACAGATGGTTGCCACGTCGCACTTGATATACTGCATGGTGTCGTAAATTGCCATGCCGGCTGTGACGCTGCCGCCGGGGCTGTTGATATAGAACTGAATATCCTTGTCGGGATCCTGGGCTTCCAGGTAAAGCAGCTGCGCCACAACCAGGCTGGCGGTGGTGTCGTTGACTTCCTCCGACAGGAAAATGATGCGGTCATTGAGCAGACGGGAGAAAATATCATAGCTGCGCTCTCCGCGGCTGGTCTGTTCAACAACATAGGGAACCAAACTCATGGTGATGTCTCCTTTCATAGGGCTTGAAACATTCTAACCATTTGGGGGGATGCTTATTCCTCGGTCTTCTCCTCGGCCTTGGGTGCCACGGCAACGGCGTTGTCCACAATGATCTGGACAGCCTTGCGGGTCTTCAGGCTCTCGGTCAGCTCCTCGGCGGGGACCATCTCGCGAACCTTCTCCACCTCCAGCTCGTACTGCTTGGCCAGGGACTCCAGCTCTGCGGCGATGTCCTCCTCGGAGACGGTGACGCCTTCCACCTCGGCGATCTTCTCCAGGGTCACGGAGATCTTTGCCTGCTTCTCAGCGTTGGGACGGAACGCATTGCGCATGGTGGACACGTCGCCGCCCATCATCTTGGCGTACTGCTCCATGGAGTAGCCACCCATCTGCAGCTGGTAGGCAAAGCGCTCCATCTGGGTGTCCAGCTCCCGCTCCACCAGAGCGTTGGGCATATCCACGGTGGTGTTCTCGGCAGCCTTGTCAACGCAGGCGGTCTCGAAGTTGGTCTGGGCGTTCTTCTCGGCCTTCTCCAGAGCCTTGGCACGGATGTCAGCCTTCAGCTCCTCCAGCGTATCAAACTCGGAAACGTCCTTGGCAAACTCATCGTCCATCTCGGGCACGATGGTCTCGGTAACCTTATTGACCTTCACATGGAAGACAACAGCCTTTCCGGCCAGGTCCTTGTGGTAATCCTCGGGGAAGGTGATGTCGATGTCCTTCTCCTCACCGGCGGACATGCCAACCACCTGCTCCTCAAAGCCGGGAACGAAGGAGCCGCTGCCCAGCTTCAGATCGAAGTTATCGCCCTTGCCGCCTTCGAAGGGAACGCCGTTGTCGAAGCCCTCGAAGTCAATGTTGGCGGTGTCGCCCATCTGGGCAGCGCGCTCAACGGTCTCGGTGGAAGAAACATTCTGAGCCATACGATCCAGCTCGGCCTGAACCTGAGCGTCGGAAACGGCGACCTCGGCCTTCTCGACCTCCAGGCCCTTGTACTGGCCCAGGGTGACCTCGGGGTAGACCTCGGTGGTCAGGGTCAGGGTGACGATGTTGTCGTCGCTGATCTGCATATCGGTCAGGCTGGGACGGCCCACTGCCTTGAAGCTATCCTGGCCGGCGATGGCAAAATCATAAACCTGGGGGAAGATCTCTTCCAGGCCATCCTCATAGAACACATGGGCGCCGTACAGGCTCTCGATCATCTTGCGGGGAGCCTTGCCCTTACGGAAGCCGGGAACCATGATGTTCTTGCGGGCCTTCATGTATGCCTGGTTGACGCCGGACTCCATCAGCTCCTTGTCGATCTCGACAACGACGGTGGCCTGATTGCCGGTTTTCTCTACGCTATTGACTTTCATTTCAATATTCCTCCTAAATTGGCCTGCATCGCAGAACCATTCTATATCTATTTAGTACAGCCGATATATTCTATCAAATAAAATCCGGGTTGTCCACACATTTGTGAAAAGTTTTCGAATTTTTCACATTATTTTTCAAGGAAGAACCTTTTTGGGGCGAAAATTTATGAAATCTGCTGCCAGCAGCGCATATTCCACATTTTCCCAGATTCCTTCCACCGCCAGTTTGTGGGCAGGGCCATGGAGATGGCCGTAAAAACAGCGGCGAACGGAGTATTTTTCCAGCAGCTCCAGAATCTCTGGGCATTCATAGCCCCTGCTTCTGGGCGGGTAATGGAGAAACACCAATTTGGGCAGGTCCCCGGCGGCCTTCAGCGACGCTTCCAGACGGATCAGCTCCCGTTTGAAAATTTTCTCGTCATGGTCACTGCTGCGCTTCTCCTCAAAGTACCAGCCCCGGGTGCCGCAAATCGCATAGCCATCATATTCAAAATAATTATTGTTCAGAATATGCATATCGGCAAAGCCGTTTTCGGCACAGAACTTCTGAAACTTCGCCGCCGTGGACCACCAGTAGTCGTGGTTTCCCTTGAGGATGAGCTTCCTTCCGGGAATCTGATTGATCCATTCGAAATCCGCTTTGGCCGACGGCAGATCCAGCGCCCAACTCAGATCGCCCATGAGAACCGTGGTGTCCTCCGGGCCGATGACGGACATTCCCTCCCGGAGCTTGTCCATATAGCCGACCCATGCCCCGCCGAAGATATCCATGGGCTTCGGTGCGCCCAGGCACAGGTGAAGATCACCGATTGCATACAGTGCCATTGGCACACCTGCCTTTCTTTATTTCTGAACGGAGCGTAGAACATTCAGGGCATTGTTCCAGAAGATATCCCGGATCATGTTCTCCGTAAGCCCACGCTCCAGCAGCCGCTGTGCCAGACTGGGATAGCTCTGGATGCCCTCAAAGCCTTCGCTGAAGGCTTCGCAGCCGTCCAGGTCGCCGCCCAGGGCGATGTGCTTTCCGTCAGGGTCCAGCTCCAGCAGATGCAGCACATGGTCGCAGACGGTATCCAGCGTGGGATGCTCCCCCAGAAATTCCGCATACTGATTGATACCCGCCACACCACCGGTCCGGCAGATGGCCCGGAACATATCGTCCGTCAGGTTGCGGCTGTGATTGCAGACAAACCGGCTGTTGGAATGGGACGCCACCACCGGGGCCTGGGTGATCTCCATGATATCCCAGAAGCCTTCGTCGCTGATGTGGCTCACATCCACCAGAATACCCAGACGCTGGGCCTCCTTCACATATTCCCTGCCCTTGTCGGTGAGGCCGCCGCCGGTGACATTGGAGCCGGTGAGTACATTTTTCTCATTCCAGCCCAGGGTGGACATCCGGAAGCCGATCTGATGGAGGTTTTCCAGCAGTTCCGGGTCAAAGTCAAAGCCAGCAGGGCCTTCGATGGTCAGGATGGCGGACATTTTGCCGCTGTCCCGGTTGGCCTCCACGTCCTCGGCGCAGTAGGCAAGCCGGATCATCCGCTTGTGCTTGTCCACCTCCCGCTGGATTGTGGCCAACTCCCGTTCGAAAACCACGATGGGAGATACCTTCATCCACTGCTGCATATCCGGCGTGGTAAAGCAGGCAAAGCACTGGCAGTAGGCTTCCAGCTTGGCTGCCCGGTCCAGATCGATATGCAGGGAATTATGTTTCAGGTTTCCGGCTTCGTTGCCGGTTTTGCCCAGCAGTGCCAGGGCGGTGTCGCAGTGAAGGTCAAAAACAGGTATGTTCATTGAAACGCATCCTCCAAATGATTGATAACGGGGCGTTTGGTTTCCATCCCCTCCGGGGCATAGATCTCGATCACATCAAATCGGGGCTGAAGCTTCGTGGGATTGGATGCCAGGTACATCTTCGCCGTGGTGCGTAGTCTGTCCTGTTTGCGGTGATCCACAAATTCCCTGGCCGTGGCAAAGTCATCGTTTTTCCGCAGCTTTACCTCCACGAAAACCAGATAGCGCCGGTTTTTTGCGATCAGGTCTACCTCTCCGAACCGGCAGCGGTAGTTCGCCGCAACGATGCGGTACCACTTTTTTCTCAGATACTGGGCAGCCAGCGTCTCGCCCCAGGCTCCCAGCAGATCATCTTTGTTCATAGAATTTTCTGAGGAAGGTCATCCGGTGGATGGGGCTGGGGCCGTACTGCTCCAGGGCGGCGTAGTGGGCTTTTGTGCCGTAGCCCTTATGAATCTCAAAGCCATACTCCGGGAACTGCTCCGCCTGGCGGATCATCAGGTCATCCCGGGTCACCTTGGCCAGAACGGAAGCGGCGGCAATGTTGGCGCTGAGGCTGTCGCCCTTGACCACGGTTTTCACGGGAAGACCAAAGTCCTTTTGCCGGTTGCCGTCGATGAGCGCCAGGTCAGGACGCACCTGCAGTCCGTCCATTGCCCGCTGCATGGCCAGGAAGGTGGCCTGCAGAATGTTGATCTCGTCAATCTCCTGCTCTGTAGCCATACCGATGCCATAGGCCAGTGCCTGCTCGCAGATCACGGGGAACAGCTCTCTTCTTTTTTTATCCGTCAGCTTTTTGCTGTCATTGAGGCCCGGAATCCGGGTATGGGGCGGCAGGATCACGGCGGCGGCACAGACAGGCCCCGCCAGCGGTCCCCTGCCCGCTTCATCCACGCCGCAGATCACATGAAAACCCTCCGCGTAGTTCTCGTCTTCAATTTCCCACATGGTGATTTCCTGCATCACGGTTCCTCCGGCATTTCCAATGTGAATTTTCCCAGCTTGCCGCTGCGGAACTCGTCCATCAGCACTTTGGCCATGCGCTCGGTATGCACCTCGGCGCCCCGCAGCAGGTAGCCCCGCTTTCTTCCGGCCATTTCCAGCAGTTCATAGCCGGGGGTGCCGGGCTCTGCCTCCACCTGATAGCGCTCCGCCAGCACATGGGGATAGTATTTCAGCAGCAGCTCCAGAAGTCTGCAGGCCAGCTCCTCCAAATCAATGACCCCCTCCTTGACGGCTCCCGTATAGGCCAGCATCATGCCCACCTCCGGGTCTTCAAATTTGGGCCAGAGAATGCCCGGGGTGTCCAGCAGCTGCAGACCGGAATCCACGGTAACCCACTGCTTGCCCCGGGTGACGCCGGGACGGTTCTCCGCCTTGGCGCCCTTTCTGCCGGATATCTGGTTGATCAGCGTGGATTTTCCCACGTTGGGAATGCCCACCACCATCACCCGCAGGGGCCGGTTCATGCCTCTTGCCGCATCCCGCTGCAGCTTCTCGGCGCAGGCAGCCCGGGCGGCCGGAGTGAAATCCGCAATACCCTGGCGGGTCTTGCAGTCCGTGGCGATGACGGCCATGCCCCTGCTCTTAAAGTAATCTTTCCACCGCCTGGTGGCTGCCGGGTCGGCCAGATCCATCCGGTTGAGGACGATGATCCGGGGCTTGCTGCCGCAGATGGCATCGATATCCGGGTTCCGGCTGGACATGGGAATGCGGGCGTCCACGATCTCGCAGACCGCGTCCACCTGCTTCAGATCCGCTTCGATCTGGCGGCGGGTTTTGGTCATGTGGCCGGGATACCACTGAATGTTCATGTTTTCTGTCATTTGACTGCTCCAATTCTGCCAAAATCCCGCTCCGTACCGCCGATACCGGTGCCGGGGAAAACCAGATAAATGACCTTGCCCAGCACTTCCCGGGTATCGATCTGGCCGATTCTGGGATAACGGCTGTCCCGGGAGTTCATGCGGTTATCGCCCATGACAAAGACGCAGCCCTCCTCCACGATCTGGGGGAACTGGGCGCCCTCCTTGAGCTGGGTGGGGGTGCTGATGTACGGCTCCTCCAGAGGCAGGCCGTCCACGTAGACGATACCCTGGTCGAAATCGATGTCCACGATCTGGCCCTCGGTGGCGATGACGCGCTTGACGATGGGCTTGCCGTCGTCATAGGTGTGCTTGCTGACCACCACCACATCGCCATATTGAAAATCCTTATAAAACAGGTTGCTGACCAGCAGCATATAGTCGCCGTCCTGCAGCGTATTCTGCATGGAAGGCCCGTCGACGATGATGATCCGGAACACCAGCATCAGCACGATCATCACAACGGTGAGCATATAAACAAGATCATGCAGGTAAAGCGAAAGGTTCTGCTGCCAGGTATACTTTGGTGTTTCCTTTTTCTCTGATTTCTTCAAAAAAGCCATATGGGTCCACTCCTGTCGTGTTATTTCTCCGGAATCCGGCACATATAATATATATCACTTTACAGACAAATTGTAATTTTGCGGGCAGTGCCCGCGGACAATGCCGCACCGGGGTGGTGTGTATTCGCCACACTCCTGGGTACAGCCCGGTATCGTTCCTGCGCAGAAAAAATGAATGCCCAGCCACTGTAGGGGAGGATATCATCCTCCCGCGCAGTGGGGCTTCCCAATCATGCACTTTGTTGGGCGAATTCGTACAAAGCTGGACAATTACCCATTCAACCAAACACGCAGTTATCCCACGTGGCGGGAGGCTAATAGCCTCCCCTTGTATAATAAAGTCAGTAGCAAAAGTGTGGTAAAATAGTTCAGATAC
>CALYTP010000012.1:0-32377 GCA_945486915.1 uncultured Clostridia bacterium
AAACAATCTTATTCAAGCCAATAGTAAATTTCAACAGCAGTTGCAAAACTATCGAAAGAATATGTAAAAAAGGAAATTTTTTCTGATGATAATTTTTGGCCTTGGGGCGAAGATGCGTAAAAAGTTTTTCTTGATTTTATGAGAAAAAAGAATACAATAGAACCTGTGTTTTATTTCCTGATCCCATTTCCACGAAAGGGTGGTCCAAATGAACAAAATTTACATCCCCGAAAACTATACGCCTACCTTGGATGCCTATGATACCCAGCGCGCCATTGCGTACATCAAGGCAACCTTTCAGGATGAGTTTTCCTCCGCTTTGAATCTGAAGCGGGTATCCGCTCCCCTCTTTGTCACAGAGGATTCCGGCCTGAATGATAACCTGAATGGCTATGAGCGTCCTGTGAGCTTTGATATCCCTGCGGTGGGCGCAGATGCCCAGGTGGTGCATTCTCTGGCAAAATGGAAGCGTCTGGCGCTGAAACGGTATCATTTTACCATTGGCAACGGCCTTTACACGGACATGAACGCCATCCGCCGGGATGAGGAGCTGGACAACATCCACTCGATCTATGTGGACCAGTGGGACTGGGAGAAAATTATTACCCGGGAAAACCGCAATCTGGATTTCCTGAAGCTGATCGTCAATGCCATTGTGGGCGCCATCTGCAACACCAACGACCGTCTCCACGTCCGTTACCCCCAGCTGAGGACCCAGCTAAGCCGGGAAGTCTCCTTCATCACCTCCCAGGAGCTGGAGGATCTGTACCCGGAGCTGACACCCTCTCAGCGGGAGAAGGCATATATTCGGGAGCATAAAACCGCCTGCATTATGCAGATCGGCGGCAAGCTCCGCTCCGGCAAACCCCATGACGGCCGCGCCCCGGACTATGACGACTGGGCGCTGAACTGCGACATTTTCTTCTGGGACGATGTGCTGGACCGTGGCCTGGAGATTTCCTCCATGGGTATCCGCGTGGATGCGGAATCTTTGGATCGTCAGCTGACGCTGGCGGGCTGCGATGACCGGCGTGAGCTGCCCTTCCACAAGATGCTGCTCAATGACGAGCTTCCGCTGACCATCGGCGGCGGCATTGGACAGTCCCGTCTTTCCATGCTGCTGCTGGGCTGTGCCCACATCGGTGAAGTCCAGTCCAGCGTCTGGGATCACGCCACCATCGAGGCCTGCGAAAAAGCCGGTATTCCCCTGCTCTAAACCGATATATCAAAAAGCCATCCTGCCGGAAGCGGGATGGCTTTCATAATATATTGGGGAATCACGTCAGAGAATCAGAAGCAGGACGCAGACAATACAAACAAGGCTGATGACAATGGAAAGCGAATTGATGGCGCTGGACAGTCCCGCATCGCCGCCCAGTTCTTCGGTGAACGCAGGCGCGGCAGAGGCAATGGGGCTGAAGGCCAGAATTGCCAGGGCCTGACGGGTTTCCAAATCCAAAGGCAGCAAAAAGAAGCATCCCAGGGATACCGCCACGGCCAGGATATACCGGACAGACAATATCTTGACGATGGAGCGAATCTGGCTCCTTTCCCCGGAAATATGGAATCCCACACCGAGCATCAGCATGGCCATGGGGGCGTTGGCGTTTCCGATGATGCCTGCGAATTCCGTGACAGGCTTGGGAAGTTTGATATGCAGAAGGGCCAGAGCTGCCATAATGATATAAGTATCAAAGGGGACCGAACGGGAAAGGTCACGCAGGATTTTTTTCAGGGAAAACCGATCCCCTCTTTGCACCATGGCTGCCATGCTGTAAGCCGTACCAAGGCAGATAAAGGCATTGCCGGTATCAAAGAGGCTGGTGGTGATGACGCCTGTGGCACCCAGAAAGCCCTGGGCAAAGGGCATGGTGAAATTGCCGATGTTATAGCCGGAGATGTTCAGCATGGAAAATGCCCGCGCTTCCTTCCCCTTTCCGCTGCCAAGCAGGTATCCGACTGCGATATAGCCAAGACCCAGACCCAGTCCCAGCAGGCTCAACAAAAGCATGGACGGGTCGATCTGCTTGCCGGAATAGCTGTAAACAATGGATGCAGGCAATGTGATCTTCAAGACGATCTTTGCTAAAATCTGAAAATCACTCTCTTTGAAAAATCCGATCCTCCGCAGGATAAAACCCAGAAGGATGATCGCCACAAAGCAGCCTGCTTTGGATAAAACTGCGGCCATGATCCGCACCTCTCTTTTGAAAAAACTCGGCACAAAAAAAGACGACTGCTTTCGCAATCGTCTCATTTTGTGGCGGAGAAGGAGGGATTTGAACCCTCGATACCCTTTTGGGGTATACACGATTTCCAATCGTGCGCGCTCGGCCAGCTACGCGACTTCTCCATACTCAGCTCTCGCTGCCAGCCAGAGTATAATACATCATAAAGCAGAATTTGTCAATCCCTAATTTTCGTTTTTTCAAGTTTTTTTGTACTGCAGCGTATAGGCCCGGTGATTGACGCTGCCGTCGATATAGGCGGCATAATCGGAGATGATTTGGAAACCGCAGTGTTGATGGGTTTTCAGGGAAGGGATATTTTTCTTGCTGACATGGGAATAGACGCAGACGCTCCCCTGCTCAGAGAGTGTAAACAAAACAGCATCCATCAGCCGAACGGCGTACCCCTGTCTGCGTTTGCCCGGAGCGGTTTCCAGTGCTTCCAGAAGCAGGCCGTCACGGTAGGGCTCCAGCCGGAGGGCGCTGACATAACTTCCCGCTTCTTCCCAGATATAATAGGAAGCATGGGGCTTACCAAAGAAGCAATCATGAAGATAAGCATAAAAGTCCTCTTCGGCCAGCTGGAGCTGACGATCCTCCGTCTCCTCCGGGGCGAGCAAGACTCCGTTCTCCCGGTTGGCTTCCCGGTAAACCTCCATCAGCTTGCCGAAGGAGAGCTGACCCAGGCTTTTTGCAATGAATAGCATTTCGATTCCTCTGGGGTTTGTAACTATTTTGCTGCGGCAGTATGGGAAATACCTGTGAGTAAGTGTTATGTATACACAGATTTTCACATTTCTCACAGGCTTATTCACAGCATTCACCGTAAAATATGGCGATATTTTGAAGAAAATATTAAGAACATTTCAAAGTGGTAACTATTTGGTTACATGATCGTTTTGCGCTTTTTACAGAGTTTCTCCCAAAATCGACTTGGTGGCGTAGGCGTTCAGCCGCATATCCGCGGTGTTTCCGGCCTGATATTCATAGTACGCCTGGGCACCGATCATGGCGCCGTTATCGCCGCACAGGCTCAGCGGCGGCATGTAAACCCGGGCTCCGAGTTTATCCGCTGCTGTCAGGATATCCTGACGAATGCGGGAATTGGCTGCCACACCGCCGGCTACGGCGATTTTCCGGTAACCGGTCTGCTCCATGGCCATGACCATCCGGGGCACCAGCGTGTCGGACACGGCTGCGGAGAAGCAAGCGCAGAGACTCGGAATATCCAGCTCCTCCCCCACCTGTTCCGCGTGGTGGATCAGGTTCAGTGCTGCCGTCTTCAGGCCGGAGAAGCTCATATTGTAGGGATTCTCGCCGGGCTTGCTTCTGGGCAGGACATACCTTTTGTCGTCCCCCTGCTTTGCCATGCGGTCCAGCGCCGCACCGCCGGGATAGGGCATCCCCAGGACACGGGCCACCTTGTCAAAGCATTCTCCGGCGGCGTCGTCCAGGGTCGTGCCGAGAATGTTCATATCGGTGTAGTCCCTGACCTCCACGATCATGGTATGTCCGCCGGACACCACGAGACACAGAAATGGCGGTTCCAGCTCCGGGTAGGCAAGGTAATTGGCGGCGATGTGCCCACGGATATGGTGCACGGGAATCAGAGGCTTCCCCATGGAGAAGGCCGCTGCCTTGGCAAAATTCACGCCGACAAGAACCGCACCGATGAGGCCTGGGGCATAGGTCACGGCAACGGCATCGATATCTCCCCGGGTCAGGTTTGCCTGCTGCAAAGCCTGATCGGCAAGACCATAGATGGCTTCAATGTGCTTCCGGGAGGCGATTTCCGGCACCACACCGCCGTAGAGACGGTGCAGATCCACCTGAGAAGCGATACAGTCCGTCAGGACTTCCCTGCCGTCGCGGACAATGGCAACGGCAGTTTCGTCACAGGAGGATTCCACAGCAAGAATATTCAATTCTCCCACTCCTTTCTCAGGATCAGCGCATCCTCTTTGGGATTGCGATAGTAATTGGGGCGTCTGCCGATTTGTAGGAAGCCAAGCTTTTGATACAGACTGATGGCGTTTTGGTTGGAGGCGCGAACCTCCAGCGTCAGGCAGTGGCTTCCCTGCTGCTTGAGTTCTTCCACCAGCGCCAGGATCAGCCGCCGGGCAATGCCCTGTCCTCTGGCATCGGGATGGACGGCCACATTCATCATGTCCGTCTCCCCCATAACGGTCTGGGAACCGACATAGCCCAGCACATGATCCCCATCTGCACAAACCAGCCACGCGGATAAAGGATTTTCCAGCTCCCCGGCAACGCTTCGCTCACTCCATGGATCTGAAAAGCACAGCGCTTCCAGATTGGCTACCTGGGCAACATGGGAACGGTTCATTCTCAGAATTTCCATCATTTTGCGTCGTACCAGCTTTTTCCGTATTTTGCCTCTGCGGTCAGAGGCACCTTCAGGGCGGCAACCTGCTGCATTTCCCGGCTGACCAGCTCCGCCACCTGGGGGGCGATTTCCTCCGGGCATTCCACAATCAGTTCGTCATGGACCTGCAGAAGCAGCCGTGCCTCCGGGAAGCCAGCGGACAGTGCGTTTTCCACCCGGATCATGGCCAGCTTGATGAGGTCAGCTGCGGTGCCCTGGATGGGGGTATTCAGAACAATTCGCTCCGCGCCCTGGCGGACATTGAAATTGCTGCTCTTCAGCTCCGGCACATAGCGCCTGCGGCCGAAGATGGTTTCCGTATAGCCCCGCTCCCTGGCATCCTCCACCACCTGCTTCATATAGCGGCGGACACCGTGATAATTGGTCAGGTAGTTGTCGATATATTCCCGGGCCTCATAGCGGCTGACGCCGATGTCCTCTGCCAGGGAGAATTCCGAAATGCCATAGACGATGCCGAAGTTCACCGCCTTGGCATGGCGGCGCTGAAGGGGCGTCACCGCGTCCTTGTCTACACCAAAGACCTGGGCGGCAGTGGCAGTATGAATGTCCTGCCCGGAACAGAAGGCCTCCTGCATGGCTTTGTCATCGGCAATGTGAGCCAGGACACGAAGCTCGATCTGGCTGTAATCCGCATCCACCAGAACGCAGCCATCCTTCGGTACAAACATTTTCCGAATCTCCGCTCCCAGATCGGTACGAATGGGGATATTCTGCAGGTTCGGCTCCGTGGAAGACAGCCTTCCTGTGGCTGTGACCAGATTCTGGAAGGTGGTGTGAATTCTGCCGTCCTCACGGATTTCCTTCATCAGACCGTCGGCATAGGTGGACTTCAGCTTGGTCAGCATCCGATAGTCCATGATGGCCGGGATGATGGGATGCTTATCCTTCAGCTTTTCCAGGACATCGGCATTGGTGGCATAGCCGGTTTTGGTCTTTTTGACAGGCGGCAGTCCCAGTTTCTCGAACAAAAGCTCACCCAGCTGCTTGGGGGAATTGATGTTGAAGGTTTCGCCGGAGAAGGAAAAAATCAATGCTTCGCAATCGGCAATTCTTGCGGAAAGCATGTCTCCGAATTGCTGAAGCTGCTGCTGGTCAATGGCAATGCCCCGCTGTTCCATGCGGTAAAGCACGTCGCAGAGGGGAAGCTCAATGGTCTGATACAGAGAAGTCAGGCTGTTCTTTTCCAGCTCCGCTTCCATGACGGGCCGCAGGAACCAGATGGCTTCCGCGCATTTTTGCGGATCGTCATCCTCCACGCTGCTGCCCAGGAATGTGGTTGCCAGCTTGGAAACGGGATAGTCCGACTGGGAGGGATTCAGATCATAGGCAGCCAGCGCCGTGTCAAAGGCGGCCTCCGGGCAGAAAATACCCAGCTCCGACAGCATATGCCGGGTGGTTTTGGAGTCATGGAGAATGATCTGCGCGCTCTCAGGAAACTTCAGTCCGTGCATCTGCACCTCCATGGGGGTCAGCGCGCAGACACCGTCAGCCCAGGCAATGCCGATGCTGCCATCCAAAGCGGCATATACGGCACAATTGGACAGCTCCTCCGGGACGGAGTCCATTTTGGGAAGATGCTCTGTCTTTTTGGAGACAGCAGGGGCTTCAAAACCGGCGCTTCGCAGACCGTACTTGTCAATCAGCCGCACAAATTCCAGCTTCTGAAACAGCTGGTACAGCTCCTTTTTATTGTATTCCTGTATCCGGGCATCCTCGGGGGCAAAGGTTATGGGGGCTTCCGGGATGATGGTTGCCAGCTCATAGGAAAGGTAGGCGCTTTCTTTTCCGGATTCCAGCTTTTCCCGGAGCTTGGGCCGAATGGAGGGGTCGTTCAGATTGGCGTAGATTCCGTCCAGACTTCCGAATTTCAACAAAAGCTCCGTGGCGGTTTTGGGACCCACGCCTGCAACGCCGGGGATATTGTCGGAGGAATCCCCCATCAGAGCTTTGAGGTCGATGAGCTTTTTGGGTTCAAAGCCGTATTCCTCCCGGAATTTTTCCGGGGTGTAGAGGGTGGTATTTGTCTGACCGGGCTTGGAGATCACCAGCTTGACGCTGACATTTTCCTCTACCAGCTGCAGGCTGTCCCGGTCGCCGGTGACGATGACGCACTGCCAGCCGCTTCCTGAGCAGATTTTGCTGACCGTACCAATGACATCGTCGGCTTCCCAGCCCTGGCATTCGTAGATGGGAATGTTCATGGCCCGCAGAATATCCTTCATAATGGGCATCTGCTGAGCAAGCTCCTCTGGCATGCCGTGGCGGGTGGCCTTGTAGCCATCATAGCGCAGATGGCGGAAGGTGGGACCGTGGAGGTCGAAGGAAACCGCCACCGCATCCGGCTGCTCCTCCTTCTCCATCCGTTCCAGAATGTTCAGAAAGCCGTAAATGGCATGGGTATAAAGCCCCTCCCTGGTGGTGAGGGGCTTCACGCCGAAATATGCCCGGTTGATTACGCTGTTGCCGTCTAAAATCAGCAGCTTCATACTCTTCTCCACTTGGCGCCCTGGGGCGTATCGATGATCTCGATGCCCATTGCCTTCAGTTCATCGCGGATGCGGTCAGCTTCAGCGAAGTTTTTTGCCTTTTTGGCGGCGGTTCTGGCGGCAACCAGGGCATCCACCTCGGGATCGGCATTGGCTGCTTCTTCCTCCGCCTGCTTCCTGCGGAGGTTTTCAGCGGCGGAAATCAGATTCAGGGACAGCACCTGATCGAAGTCGGCCAGGGCTGCCAGCTTGGTGGCGTCACTGCACTTGGCCTTGAGAACATCGTAGACAGCGGTGACGGCCAGAGAGGTATTCAGATCGCCGTTCAGCGCCCCAAGGAAACGCTCCTTCAGAGCATGGAAAGCCGCAGCATCCACTTCCCCTTCGGGGGTAAGCGTGGCAATTTTGGCAACAAGCTTCTGGTAAGCGCCGGCGGCATTGTCCAGATTCTCCCAGTTGAATACCAGATTGCGGCGGTAGTGGCTCTGCAGGCAGAACAGACGATAAGCCATGGGATCATAGCCCTTTTCCTCCAGCAGAGAGACCGTCAGGAATTCACCCTTGGATTTGCTCATCTTGCCGGTGTCGGTGTTCAGGTGATGGACATGGAACCAGTAATTGCACCACTTGTGGCCAAGGTAGCTCTCGGACTGGGCAATTTCGTTGGTGTGATGGGGGAAGGCATTGTCGATGCCGCCGCAGTGGATATCCAGATCATCGCCCAGATGCTTCATGGAAATGCAGGAGCACTCGATGTGCCAGCCGGGATAGCCAACGCCCCAGGGGGAATCCCACTTCAGTGCCTGATCCTCGAACTTGGACTTGGTGAACCAGAGAACGAAATCATTTTTGTTGCGCTTATTGCTGTCCTCTTCCACGCCTTCCCGGACGCCCACCGCCAGGTCTTCCTCGTCATGGTCGTTGAACACATAGTACTTATCCAGCGTGGAGGTGTCGAAGTACACATTGCCGCCTGCCAGGTAGGCCTTCCCCTTTTCCAGCAAAGTGGAGACCATGTGGATGTATTCATCGATGCAGTTGGTGGCAGGCTCCACCACGTCGGGGCGCTTGATGTTCAGCTTGTCGCAGTCGGCAAAAAAGGCGTCGGTATAGTATTTGGCAATCTCCATCACGGTCTTGTGCTCCCGGCGGGCGCCCTTGAGCATCTTGTCTTCGCCGGTATCGGCGTCGGAGGCCAGATGGCCCACGTCGGTGATGTTCATGACACGCTTGACGGGATAACCCTCATAGCGCAGCGCCTTTTCCAGAACATCCTCCATAATATAGGTGCGCAGATTGCCGATGTGGGCATAATGGTATACAGTGGGACCGCAGGTATACATTTTTACAATGCTGGGGTCATTTGGGGTAAAGAGCTCCTTCTTGTGGGTGGCCGAATTATAAAGATACATGGTAAAACTCCTCCTGTTTATGATGCAAAAATAAAAGCCCCTTATACATGCCCTTGGGCAGCATAAGAGGCGGCGGGGATGCCGCGGTTCCACTCTCATTTATCACTTTGGAAACGATTCCGCTCCCGGACGCACTTTCCTGCAGCCATCGTCCATCCGGGCTTCCAGCCAATGGCCCGGATTCTCTGGGGGGATTCGATGCAGTACTCTTCCCGTTCATCGCGGTATGAAATTTTTTGTTATTTTACCACTGCGATCATGGAAATGTCAAGTATTCATAGGAATATTTGCAGGATAATCCACGGAAAACAACGCAGAAAAAGGTATGTATAAAAGATTAAATAAATCTTATGCTATTGACAATCCACCCTCTTAACCGTTATAATACCCTCGAGATAAAATTAGAAAGGGAGGTAACCTCTATGAATTACCCCTTCAGCAAAAAATCTTTCATCAGTCGCCTTGTGAGCCTGACTCTGGTCATGCTGCTGATGCTGACCATGCTCGGCGGCTGTTCTCTGCTCCCGTCCAAGACCACCAATGAGCCCTCCACGGAACCGTCCGAAGATGTTTCCGCCAATCAGCCGAACATTGTCGACGAGACTGAAACCACCGAAGCTCCTACCACCGAGGCCACCGTGCCTCCCACCACGGAAGCCAAGAAGGAAAATGTGGCCGTCGTCAGAGAGCAGACCAGCATCCGCTCTTCACCCAGCTCCGGCAGCCGCGTCAACGCACAGGTAGATGCAGGCGAAGAGCTGGAAGTTCTTCGAATCGAGTCCATCGGCGAAGTGAAATGGGCGTGGGTCAGCTCCGATACCCTGAATATCATGGGCTGGGTCGTTGTGGATATGCTGGACATGAGCAACGTTACCCTGGACTACAACGACAATTCCACCCCTGCAAACTCCGATTCCAATGAGTCCACCACCGGCACTACGCAGCCTGCCGGTAACGACTCTATCAACTCCATCACCGGTACCGGTACCGGAACCACTCCCGCCAACTCCCAGGTGGGCACTGTCAATACCAACACCCTGAATATCCGCGCCTCCGCCAGCATCAATGGCGAAAAGGTCGGCGCCTACACCTTTGGTGATCGCATCACCATTCTGGAAACCAGCAATGGCTGGGGCCGCACCGATAAGGGCTGGGTCAGCATGAAATATGTGACTCTCGGCACCACCACCGGCGGCACCACCAACTCCGGCGGCACCACCAACTCCGGCGGCACCGGCAATGCCACCATCACCGGCAGCGGCGTCAATGTCCGGTCCGGTGCAGGCACCGATTATCCCGTGGTTGCCACTGCCCAGAAGGGCGAATCCGTCACCATTCATGAAACCACCACTGTCGGTACCACCCAGTGGGGCCGCACCGATAAGGGCTGGATCTGCATGGACTATGTCAGCGTCACCGGCAGCATCGGAACCACCGGCGGCACCGGCACCGGAGCCTCCGGCACCGCAACCGTTACCGGCAACGGTCTGAACATCCGTTCCGGGGCCGGTACCGACTACAACATTGTGGGTTCCCTGTCCAAGGGCGATAATGTCACCATTCTGGAAACCGTTACCATCGGTACCAGCAAGTGGGGCCGCATCAACCAGGGCTGGATCTGCCTGGACTACGTCAGAATGAATTGATTCACAAAACCATAATCTATGAGCCTCCCGAAAACATCGGGAGGCTCATTTTTTGAATATAGGCTTCAAAGACGCATAGAATGACAGCGAGGTGATGACTGTGAAAAACAGGCCTTGGAAATGCTATGTGTTTTGGATAATCCTCTGTGAGCTTGTGGGTGTTCTCTCCGGGCTGCTCAGCAAAGACGGCATGGAGCAATATCTTCGCAGTGTGGCGCAGCCCACGTTCGCTCCCCCGGCTGCGGTGTTTCCCATTGTTTGGACGTTTCTCTACGCGCTGATGGGGATCGGCATGGCAAGGATATGGCTGTATGGCACAGCCCCGGAAAAATACGCTGCTCAGAATCTTTTCCTCGTTCAGTTGATTCTCAATTTCTTCTGGCCGCTGATTTTTTTCAATGCCATGGCCTTTGGGTTTGCCTTTTTGTGGATCATCCTGCTTTGGATTCTGGTGCTTGCCATGCTGGTGGCTTTTTGGAAGCAGGATCGCATTGCCGGTCTTCTGCAGCTTCCCTATCTGCTTTGGATCACCTTTGCGGCTTTTCTGACCTTCACGGTCTGGATGCAGAACCTGTAATCAGCAGTCTCGGACAATGTGTTCCAGCATATCCACGCATTTTTCCATATCCTCCACCGGGATATACTCAAATTTGCCGTGGTAATTCTCGCCGCCGGTGCAGAGGTTGGGACAGGGCAGGCCCATATAGGACAGTCTGGCACCGTCGGTGCCGCCGCGGATCGGGACCTCCACAGGGTCCATTCCGGCAGCTTTCATGGCTGCTTTCGCCTTTTCCACCACAAAAAAGTACGGTTCAATACAGGTCTTCATGTTGTAGTAGCTGTCCTTCATATTCAGTTCCACCGTATTTTCGCCGTATTTCCGGTTGAGGAAGGCTGCGGCGTCGGCCATCAGAGCTTTCTTGACCTCGAATTTGCCCATATCATGATCGCGGATGATATAGTTTAGCGTGGTTTGCTCCACCTCGCCTTCCATATGGATCAGATGGAAAAAGCCCTCGTAGCCTTCCGTATATTCGGGTTTCTGGGCCGCAGGGAGCAGGCTCTGGAACTCCATGGCAAGATACATGGAGTTCACCATCTTATCCTTGGCGGAGCCGGGATGGATGTTCAGACCGTGGAACACCACCTGAGCGCCGGCGGCATTGAAATTCTCGTATTCCATCTCTCCGATGGTACCGCCGTCGGCGGTATAGGCATAGTCGGCGCCAAAGCCCTTCACATCGAACCGGTCGGCTCCCCTGCCGATTTCTTCATCCGGGGTGAATCCGATCTTCACCGTGGCATGCCTGCCGCCCTGAGCCATCAGGCGCTCCGCAGCGGTCATGATTTCGGCAATGCCGGCTTTGTCGTCGGCGCCCAGCAGCGTGGTGCCGTCGGTGACAACGAGATGCTTGCCGTGGTTCTTTTTCAGGGAGGGATAGTCGGCTTCCCGGAGATAGATGCCCTTTTCTTCGTTCAGCAGAATATCCGCTCCGGTAAACTCCACGATTCTGGCTTTGATATTGGCGCCGGAGGCATCGGGGGAGGTATCCATGTGGGCGATCAGGCCGATGGTGGGAAGGCCGGGGTCACCGGGCACGGTTCCATAGACATAACCAAATTCGTCCATGCGGGCGTCAGCGATTCCCAACGCCTTCATTTCCGCCACCAGTGCCTGCCCGAGAAGCTTCTGCTTTTCGCTGGAAGGGCAGGTTTCGGAGCCTTCATCGGACATGGTATCAAAGGAAACATACCGCAAAAAGCGGGAGCAAACAGATTCCATAACAATCTCCTTATCCAAAATACAATAACAGCCGCCGCGTACTGCGGCGGCTGTTGCGTTGATAGAAATTACTTGGCAGCGTTGACCAGCTCGGCGGTATCCTGAGCGATCATCAGCTCTTCGTTGGTGGGAACGACCCAAACCTGAACCTTGGAGTCATCGGCGGAGATCACGCACTCCTTGCCGCGCACATTGTTCTTGGCGGGGTCGATCTTCACACCCATGAAGCCCAGATACTCGCAGATGGCGGCGCGGGTTTCGGGGTCATTTTCGCCCACGCCGGCGGTGAAGGTGATGACATCCACACCATTCAGAGCAGCGGCATAGGAGCCGACATACTTGGCAACCTCATAGGCGAACTTGTCCAGAGCCAGGCGGCAGTCCTCGTTGCCCTGATCGGCACCGGCGGACAGATCACGGAAGTCGGAGGAAACGCCGGAGATGGCCAGCACGCCGGACTTCTTGTTCAGCATGGTCAGGCAGTCATCCACGCTCATGCCGTACTTGTTGCAGATGAACTGCACAACGCAGGCATCGATATCGCCGGAACGGGTGCCCATGGGAACACCGGCCAGGGGAGAAAGGCCCATGGAGGTATCCTGGCACTTGCCGTCCTTGATGGCGGACAGGGAGGAACCATTGCCCAGATGGCAGTTGATCATCTTGAATTCCTTCTTGCCGATGAGCTCTGCGGTGCGGCGGGCAACATACTTGTGAGAGGTGCCGTGGAAGCCGTAGCGGCGGATATCGTCGTTCTTGTAGTACTCGGTGGGGATGGCGTAGCGGTAAGCCTTGGGGGGCATGGTCATGTGGAAAGCGGTGTCGAACACGGCGACCTGGGGGGTGTTGGGCATAACAGCCTGGCAGGCACGGATGCCCATCAGGTTGGCGGGGTTATGCAGGGGGCCCAGGGGGATGCACTTTTCGATGGCAGCAATGACCTCATCATTGATGATGCAGGAATCGGAGAACTCCATGCCGCCGTGCAGAACGCGGTGGCCAACGGCATCGATCTCATCGACGGACTTGATCACGCCCTCAACGGGATCCACCAGAATCTCCAGGACAGCCTGGATGGCCTCGGAATGGGTGGGCATGGGGATATCCTTGACAACCTTATTGTCGCCGACCTTGTGGGTCAGACGGCCGTCGATGTAAATACGCTCGCACAGACCCTTGGCGGACACATCGCCGGTCTCGGGATTCATCAGCTGATACTTCAGAGAGGAACTGCCGGCGTTGATGATCAAAACATTCATTGGAATTACCTCCTAAATAATTGTGGTTTCTTTTTTGCGGAAAATATGGTATGATATCCATAGCTGGAAATATTATAGTCTATCTTTCCGTTTTTCTCAACCCCTAATACGGAAAAATTTTGCAGGAATGGAGGAAATGCCATGAAAACCATCGGAATCATTTGTGAGTACAATCCTTTGCACAAGGGTCATGTCCTCCAGATGCAAAAAATCCGGGAGCATTTCGGAGAGGACTGCGCAATTGTGTGCGCCATGAGCGGAAATTATGTGCAGCGGGGCGCACCGGCCATTTTTGATAAAAGCATTCGCGCAAAGGCTGCAGTCCTGTGCGGTGCGGATCTTGTTCTGGAGCTTCCTGTGGAAACCGTTCTTTCCTCTGCGGAAGGCTTCGGATTTTTCGGCGTAAAGGCCCTGGCCCGGTGCTGCGATGTGCTCTCCTTCGGGACGGAAACCATGGATGGGCAGGCGCTTTTTTCTGTGGTCCGTGCCCTGCTGAGCCCGGAGTTTTCTGTTTTTCTGAAGGAGGAGCTGGCCACCGGCTGCTCCTTCCCTGCTGCCCGGGAGGCTGCTCTTCGGAAAATGAATCTGGAATATGATTTGTCCAATCCCAATGATATCCTTGGCCTGGAATACTGCAAGGCGATCCTGGTGCAGGGGGCGCAGCTGGATGTATTCCCTGTTTTCCGGGGCGGCTCCTACCACAGCCTGACAATTGATCCCAACGCCCCCTCTGCCACCGCCGTCCGCAGAGCGCTGATCGCAGGCGAAGCCTGGACGGATGCCGTCCCGGAAGCTGCGGCTGCACTCTTTCAAAACGCCCGGATTCACACGCTGAAGGCCGGCGAGCGGGCGATCGTCGCCAAGCTTCGCAGTATGACGGATGCGGAATTTGAAGCCCTTCCCTTTGGCTCCGAAGGTCTCTGGCGGAAGCTGAGAAAAGCGGCCATGAAGCAATCCGATCTTGCTGCCATCATCGCTGCCACCAAATCAAAGCGGTATACCCGAACAAGAATCGACCGGATGATCCTCTGCGCCTTTCTGGGACTGACCGGGCAGGAAATCGGCGCGGCAACAGAAAAAGAACCGCTGGTTCTGGCCTTCAGCAACCGGGGCCGTCAGATTCTTCACGGGCATCCGGAATTCCGGAATGCGGGAGAGGATATTACCGAAACAGAACGGCGCATCGACGACCTTTACGGCCTTTTCTGCCGGGACGGGCTGGAGCCTCCGGGACAGGAGAAGCTGCGCCGCGTATATTATCACAAGGAGTAAAAAATTGAAATCCATTTCGTTACGTTCCTGCATCATTGCATTTCTGAGTTCAGCCTTTCTTGCCTTTGGCATGTACAATGTCCATGCGGTCTCCGATATCACAGAGGGCGGCGTACTCGGCGCGGTACTGCTGATCCATCACTGGCTGCATATCTCCCCTGCTGTTTCCAGCCTTGTTTTGAATGGGCTGTGCTATCTTCTCGGTTGGCGGACACTGGGAAAACCCTTCCTGGTTTACTCCGCCGTTGCCACATTGGGTTATTCCCTGGGGTACTCGGTATGTGAGCAGTTCCCGCCTGTCTATCCCGCGATTGCGGACATGCCCCTGGCGGCAGCGGTGGCAGGCAGCCTGTTTGTGGGCATCGGCTGCGGAATCTGCGTCCGCATCGGTGGAGCACCCAGCGGAGACGATGCCCTGGCCATGAGCCTGTCGCAGATCACGAAGCTGCCGATCCAGTGGATCTATCTCATCAGCGACCTTTTGGTTCTGGGTCTATCCCTGAGCTATATCCCGCTGAACAAAATCGCCTATTCCCTTCTGACGGTCATTCTGTCCGGTCAGATCATCGGATTGTTTCAAAAAGACAGGCAGTAAAAAATCCCTCTGATGCAGGATGATACCGCATCAGAGGGATTCTTATGTTGGGTTACAGATGGAGCACGCGGTCTTTGATCTCCTGGGTTCTGCCCTGGTTCCAATACTGGGTGCCAATGTAGCCGCAGGTGCGTCTTGCCACGTTCATCTTGTTCTGATCCCGGTTGCCGCACTGGGGGCAAACCCAGACCAGCTTATTGTCGTCCTCCTGGATCTCGATTTCGCCGTCATAGCCGCAGATCTGGCAGTAGTCGGACTTGGTGTTCAGCTCGGCGTACATGATGTTCTCGTAGATAAACTGCATCAGCTCCAGCACGGCATCGATATTCTGCTGCATGTTGGGAACCTCCACATAGCTGATGGCACCGCCGGGAGACAGCTGCTGGAACTCGGCCTCGAAGCTCAGCTTGGTGAAGGCGTCGATGGGCTCGGAAACATGGACATGGTAGGAATTGGTGATGTAGCTCTTGTCGGTGATTCCGGGAATCATGCCGAAGCGCTTCTGCAGGCACTTGGCAAACTTGTAGGTGGTGGATTCCAGGGGCGTGCCGTACAGGGAGAAGTCAATGTTGTGCTCTGCCTTCCAGGTCTTGCAGGCGTCGTTCATGTGCTGCATGACCTGCAGCGCAAAGGGCTTTGCGGCCTCGTCGGTGTGGGACTTTCCGGTCATGTACTTGACGCATTCATACAGGCCTGCATAGCCCAGGGAGATGGTGGAGTAGCCGCCGTAGAGCAGCTTGTCGATGGGCTCGCCCTTTTCCAGCCGGGCCAGAGCGCCGTACTGCCACAGAATGGGGGCGGCGTCGGAAAGGGTGCCCTTCAGCCGGTTATGACGGCACATCAGCGCCTGATGGCACAGCTCCAGACGCTCATCGAAGATCTGCCAGAACTTATCCATATTGCGGCTGGAGGACAGTGCCACATCCACCAGGTTGATGGTGACAACGCCCTGGTTGAAGCGGCCGTAGTACTTGGGCTTTCCGTTCTCATCCACATAAGGTGTCAGGAAGGAGCGGCAGCCCATGCAGGTGTAGCAATGGCCCTCGCCGTTTTTGTCCACCTTCAGCTCCAGCATTTTCTTTTCGCTGATGTAGTCGGGAACCATCCGCTTGGCGGTGCACTGGGCGGCCAGTCTGGTCAGATACCAGTAGGGAGTTCCTTCGCGGACGTTGTCCTCCTCCAGAACATAGATCAGCTTGGGGAATGCGGGGGTGATCCAGACGCCCTTTTCGTTCTTGACGCCTTCATACCGCTGGCGCAGGGTCTCCTCGATGATCATGGCAAGGTCGGTCTTCTCCTGCTCGTTTCTGGCCTCGTTCAGATACATGAAGACGGTGATAAAGGGAGCCTGACCGTTGGTGGTCATCAGCGTGACGACCTGATACTGAATGGTCTGAACGCCTCTGCGGACCTCGTCACGCAGGCGGTCTTCCACGACCTTGGAAATGGCCTCGTCGGATGCGGTGATGCCGAAGGTCTCCATCTCCTGCTCCACACTCTTGCGGATCTTCTCCCGGCTGATCTGGACAAAGGGAGCCAGATGGGTCAGGGAAATGGACTGGCCGCCGTACTGGTTGGAGGCCACCTGGGCAATGATCTGGGTGGCGATGTTGCAGGCGGTGGAGAAGGAATGGGGCTTTTCAATGAGGGTGCCGGAGATGACGGTGCCGTTCTGGAGCATGTCCTCCAGGTTGACAAGATCACAGTTGTGCATATGCTGGGCATAGTAGTCGGAATCGTGGAAATGGATGATACCGGCTTCGTGGGCGGCGACGATCTCCCGGGGCAGCAGGATGCGGTTGGTGATGTCCTTGGAAACCTCACCGGCCATATAGTCGCGCTGGACTGCGTTGATGGTGGGGTTCTTGTTGGCGTTCTCCTGCTTGACCTCCTCGTTGTTGCACTCGATGAGGCTGAGAATGCGGTCGTCGGTGGTGTTGGACTGACGCAGAAGGCTGCGGGTGTAGCGGTAGGTAATGTATTCCTTGGCGACCTCAAACGCGCCGTGGGCCATGATGGACTTCTCCACCAGGTCCTGAATCTCCTCCACCGAGGGGCTGCGGCCCATTTCCTCGCAGGCAACCTCCACGTGCTCGGAAATCCGCTGGATCTGCAGCGGGGTCATCCGCACCTTTTCGTCGGCGGCATTGTTGGCTTTGGTGACTGCCGTGATGATCTTATTGAGATCAAAGGTCTCCTCTGTGCCGTTTCTTTTGATAATCTTCATATAGAAACCTCCTTGGGGATAAACAACATATCGTGACTGTGCAAGGCTTATTATACTAGATATTGTGGTTTTGTCAAGAGCAAAACACCAAATGTAGTAATTTGTAACCATCAGGGCGAAAAAAGTGGAAATAGACGGGAACCGGAGCCGGGGCTGTGCCGGCCGGAAAGTTCCCAGATTTGAGCGCCCGGGAAAAGAAACCGTTGAAAATGGCATCAGAATATAGTACAATTGCAGAAAGCGGTCTTAACATAATTCCAGCGGTAATTCCGCAAAAAATGAGAGGAGTTTCTATCATGAAGAAATCATTCGGCCATCTTCCCTCCGGCGCTGAGGTTTTTCTGTACACCATATCCTGTGGGGGAATCACGGCTACCGTGTCCGATCTGGGTGCGACGTTGGTTCATGTGTATGTTCCCGATGCCGACGGAAATATGGCAGACGTCGCCCTGGGCTACGATGATCCCGCCGGTTACCTGAACGGAACCTGCTTCCTTGGGGCCGTTGTGGGACGCAGCGCCAACAGGATCAAGGGCAGCGAATTTACCATTGGCGGCAGGACCTACGCCATGACGCCCAATGAGAACGGGAACAATCTGCATTCCGGCCCTGACTTCTACCACACCCGGGTTTGGGAGGTTGCGGAGGAAAGCGATACTGCCGTGAAATTTCACTTGAGCAGTCCCGACGGCGATCAGGGCTTCCCCGGCAACGCTTCCATCGACGTGACCTATATGCTCGATGCCACCGGCGGCCTGCACATCGTCTATGATGCCGTCTGCGACAAGGACACCATCTTCAACCTGACCAACCACAGCTATTTTAATCTTGCCGGTCACGATCACACCGGCGCTGCCATGGATCAGCTGCTGATGCTGCCTGCAAGAGTCTTCTCCGTTGCCGATGACGAAAGCGTCCCCACCGGAGAAATGCGCAGCGTGGAGGGTACCCCCATGGATTTCCGCAGCCCCAAGCCCATCGGTCAGGACATCGGGGCCGACTATGAGCCGCTGCATCTTCAGGGCGGCTATGACCACAACTTCGAGGTCTTCTGCAATCCCTGCGCGGTGCTTTCCGATCCCGTTTCCGGGCGTACCATGGCGGTCTACACCGACCTGCCCGGCATTCAGTTCTATGCCGGCAATTTCCTGAATGAGACCGGCAAGGGCGGCACCGTATACGGCAAGCGCACCGGCATTGCCCTGGAGACCCAGTACTATCCCGATTCCATCCACCATCCCGAATGGGCCCAGCCCGTCACCAAGGCCGGAGAAACCTACCACACCGAAACGGTTTACCGCTTCTCCAACTAAACACACACGCCGACAGAACAAACGATGTTTTGTCGGCGTGTTTTTTGAGGTCGCCTTTTGATGATGTGTAGCAGGTACACAGGACAGCGCTCCGTGCATAAACTGTCTTATAAGCGGTTCAGCTTATAGGAACACGTTGACAGGAGGTATTCCAATGTCGGAGCAATGTCACGACACGCTGCGCTGTGATCCCGGGGATCTGCGTCAGTGCATGTCGATTCACACCAGAAAAATCACGGATTCCTGCAGAGACAAGGATTGCATCGAGGATCTGCCCGTCTATCTCACCGCAGGCTCCCAGGCCCTTTTGGATGGATGCGCGGGAACAAGAGTACGCAGTGCGGAGTTGATCAGTACGTATATCGATGTGGAGCCGGTGGCCTTTGACAGAAATCACTACTGCATCGATGTGACCTTCTACTACCGGGTCATCGCGGACACGGTGGTGGGCTCTGCAAGGCCTGCTACGCTGTATGGTCTGGCGGTGTTCACAAAGCGGGCGGTTCTCTGCGGCGAGGACAGCTGCGCCCATATCTACCGCAGTGATACAAGGCTGTACAGCCCCGATGGGATGACCAGAAGCTATGCCAACCGCCCCACGGCGGTGGTGGAGGTGCTGGACCCCATGGTGCTCAGCTCCAAAGTGCTGGAAACGAACGAATGCAGTCAGAACGAATCCGCCAGGATCCAGGTGCCGGAGCCGGTGCGGGTGATGTTCGACGAGGAACTTAGCATCGGGCAGGGGCGCAGAAAGCTGCTGGTCACTCTGGGGCAATTCTCCATTGTCCGTCTGGAGCGGGACGCCCAGCTGATCGTCCCCGTGATGGATTACAGCATCCCCACAAAGGAGTGCTGCGACAATCCCGGCTGCACGGAGGACCCCTGCGAAATGTTCAGCAGAATCCCCTTCCCTGCCTCCCAGTTTACCCCCAAGGGGTGCGACGCGAAAAAGGAATGCAGCGCTAGGGAGCAGGATACCTGAATCCTTTCAGCCACCGATTTTTTCGGTGGCTCTTTTTTGGCAGAACACACCACACGTACTTTGAGACAGAAAAACTACCCCAGTTTCCTGGGGCAGTTTGGAAAGGAAATGTTACATATCCACGTCGGGAACGGTTTTGCGCTGTTCCTGTGCTTCCGTCACGGTGCGGAACTTCATGCGGGTATCCTGAACATCCCGCAGAGCCTGGGCAATGGTCTCCTCGGTGCGGCGCAGGGCATCATCCATGTAGTCGTTTCCGGCCTTCTTCAGCTGGGCAACCCGCTCCTGGGTCTGATTGACCAGTTCTTCGCTGGCCTTAACGGCTTCTTTGTAGATCTCTTCCTTGGTGATCAGTTCGCCTGCGCGCTCCTGAGCCTGACGCAGAATGCCCTCAGCCTCCCGGCGGGCCTGGCTGATCAGCTCGTTTCTGGACTCCACAATGGCCCGGGACTGCTTGATCTCGGCGGGCAGCTGGGCGATGATCTCATCCAGCAGGTCGAGGACCTTGTCTCTTTCCAGAATGCACTTATCCGCAGCCAGAGGCATGGATCGCGCGTCCTGCACCATATCATACAACGTGCCGATGATATCCTCGGTATTGGTGTTATTGCTCATGTTTTATCCTCCGTATTGGTAAGTTTTTTTTGAAATTCCGGGATGATTTCCCCGGGTAAAAAGTCGGAAAGGTCCGCACCGTATTTGCCAAGCTCCTTGACCATGCTGGAGCTCAGGTACATATATTGGCTGTCGGCGGTGAGGAACATGGTGTCCAGCTCCGGATTGAGCTTGCGGTTGACCAGCGCCATCTGGAATTCGTTTTCGAAATCAGAACCGGCCCGCAGTCCTTTTACGATCACACAGCTGCCGCGGCGCTTGCAGTAGTCGGCAAGCAATTCGTTGGAGCAGTCCACTTCCACATTGGGAAGGTCCAGTGTGACGCGGCGAATCAGCGCCTCACGCTCTTCCAGCGTGAACATGGGATTTTTTCCCGCATTGACCATGACACACACGATCAGCTTATCAAAAATATTGGATGCACGCCGAATGATATTCAGGTGTCCGCTGGTAACCGGATCGAAACTTCCGGGGTAAACTGCTGTTTTCATATTATAACCATTTTTTCCTAATTTTTACGGTATACCGTCAGCAGAATTTTGCCGTACTTGTAATCCCTGGAACGGGTATAGCCGTCAAACTCCCAGGGGAGTTCCTTCCCCAGAGGGCGTTCCGCCACTATTATACCACCGGATTGCAAAATGTCAATTTCTGTTATTCGTTTCAGAGCATTTTCCAGGTATATTTCCGCATACGGCGGATCCAGCAGAATGACTCCGAAGGTTTCCTTTGCCCGGTTCAGGAATTCCATATAATCACTCTGAACCACACGGCCCTGTTTTTCAAAATGGGTCTTTTCCAGATTGGTGCGGATCAGCTGGCAGGCCTCCCTTCTGGAGTCCACAAAGACCGCAGACGATGCACCGCGGCTGATTGCCTCGATCCCCAGCTGTCCGGTGCCGCCGAAGAGATCCAGGACTTTGGCTCCGGGCAGGTCAAACTGGATGATGCTGAACAGGGCTTCCTTCACCCGGTCGGTGGTGGGCCGGGTCTGCATTCCCTCGGGGGTTTTCAACTGAATTCCTTTTGCGGTGCCCGCGATAACACGCATGGTAAAGCCTCCTCAGGTGTTTTCTTCAGGGTGAAAATGTTGATAGACCGCCAATGCTGCGTTGGCCGGAAGATACCGCTCCAATTCCGGAACGGTGGCCTGGCCGATGGCGGTCAGGGATTTGAACTGGCGAAGAAGCTCCTGCTTCCGTTTGGGACCGATGCCGGGGATGGCATCCAGCTCGGAGTAACGAAGCCGTTTGCTTCTCAGTTCCCGGTGGTAGGTGATGGCAAACCGGTGGGTCTCCTCCTGAATGCTGCCGATCAGAGAGAAAATCGCCGTGTTGTTGTCGATGGCGATTTCCCGGCCGTCCACCGTCACAAGGGCTCTCGTGCGATGGCGGTCATCCTTCACCATGCCGAATATGGGAAAATCCAGGCCCAATTCATCCAGGACGGTTCTGGCAACCTTTGCGTGGGCAATGCCGCCGTCAATCAGCAGAAGATCAGGAGAAGCATCGAAGCCCTTGTCCCCTGCCTGATAATGCCGGAAGCGGCGGGTCAGAACCTGGTGCATGGAGGCGTAGTCATCCTGGTTGTCCATGCCCTCCAGCCTAAAGCGCTTATACTCGCTCTTTTTGGGCTTTCCTTCCTGGAAAACCACCATACTCGCCACGATATCCGTGCCGGAAATGTTGGAAATATCATACGATTCCATCCGCATGGGCGTGGGAATGGAGAGCATTTTTCCCAGCATGGCAAGAATTGCGTTGTTTCGCTCATCCTTATCGGTGAGGCGCTGGGCTTCCTCATAGGCGTTTTTGTTTGCCAGCTCCACCAGCCGGACATTGTCTCCGCGCTGGGGGATGCGGAGCTTTGTGTGCCGTCCAAACTGCTGCTCCATCAGCTGGGAGAACAGCTCTCCGTCCTCCAGCTCGAAGGGAAGCAGCACCAGCTTGGGAGCCAGGCCGCGACTGAGGTAATACTGCTTCATCAGACTGGACACCGCTTCTTCCCTGTCATCGGGAACAGGGAATACCTCATATTCCTTATCCAGCAGATTGCCGTTGCTGAAGTGCAGCACGGCAAAGCAGGCCTTGACCTCCGTCTGACCGTAACCCACCACATCGGTATCAGCCAGAGTACCGGCAGTCACCAGCTGCTTCTGCCCCAGCGCTTCCACGGCATTCAGCCGGTCCCGAAGGGAGGCAGCCACCTCGAATTCCAGATTCTCCGCAGCGGCGAGCATCTGGGTCCTGATCTCGTCGGCGACGGCTTTGTAGTTGCCGGACAGCAGCTGCCGCGCCTGCTCCATGGTCTGCCGGTATTCGATGCTGCTCTTTCCTTCCTGACACCATCCGGCGCACTGGTTCATGTGGTAGTTCAGGCAGGGGCGTTCCTTGCCCACATCCCTGGGGAACTGCTTGCTGCAGCCCGGGAGCTTCAACGTCTGCCGGATGGCTTCCATCACACTGTGGGTGACGCCCCGGCTGCCGAAGGGGCCGTAGTACTGGGCGCCGTCATCGGCAATCTTACTGACGATGGTGATTTTGGGATAGATTTCCCGCATGTCCAGGCGCAGATAGGGGTAGCCCTTGTCATCCTTCAGGAGAATGTTGTATTTGGGAAGATACCGCTTGATGAGAGAGCATTCCAGAACCAGCGCTTCGAATTCGCTGGCGGCCACGATGACGTCAAAGTGGTGGATCTTGCTGACCATCATTCTGGTTTTTGCGGTATGGGAGGCGGTATCCTGAAAATACTGGGTAACCCGGTTCTTCAGCTTTTTGGCTTTTCCCACATAGATTACCTTATCCGTCTTATCCCGCATAATATACACACCGGGTGCATACGGAAGGGACAGTGCCTTTTCCTTCAGTTCGTCAAATGTCATGGCAAAACTCCATAAAAGAACCGCCTCGATGCGTTCGTGGCATAGAGGCGGTCAATTTAAGGCGATACCGCATAATGGAGCAAGTGCTTTCGGCGAGAGAATATGCTTCAGGCGAAAGCCGCAGCTTCCATTGTGCGGTGTTGCCTTAAGTAAAATCAGTAAACATCCCGCTGCAGCAGAGCTTCCAGGGCATTCACAGCTGCCTCAGCATCGGGGCCAACAGCGCTCAGCGTGACCGTCGTGCCGGTAATCACGCCCAGAGACATGATACCCAGAAGACTCTTGGCGTTCATTTTTCGATTTTCGGACTCCAGCCAAATGCTGCTCTCAAACTCATTGGCTTTCTGAACAAAGTAGGTAGCCTGCTTGTTGTGCAGTCCGGATTCACAGCGCACAACAACTTCTTTGTTGAACATTTCCTTACACTCCTTTAGAAGTATACCCGCATGGATATACTGAATCTACCTATATGATACCATTTTTGCTGAAAAAGTCAATCAATTTTCATGCGATATGCACAAGGCTACGCATTTTTTGTGCAACTTTCCACAATCTTGCTTTATATTGCAGAATTGACTCCTGTCATTTATGCAAATTCCGCAATGGTGACGCCGTCCTCGCCCTCGCCGTATACACCAAGGCGGAATTTTTTGACATATTTATTCCGTTTCAAGGACTGTTGAACCGCCTGACGCAGGGCGCCGGTACCTTTTCCGTGAATGATTCTGACGGAGGAAAGCTTTGCCCGCATGGCTTCATCCATATACCGGTCCAACACACAGATGGCTTCCACGGTATCCATGCCCCGCAGATCGATTTCCGAGGACATGGCGGTCATCTTCATCTCTCTGCCGGAGTGTGCCGGATGACCTCCCTTGGCTTTGTAGGGGTTTTCGTGCTCCAGAAGGTAGACTTCATCCGGCTTGGCATTCAGCTTCATGATGCCTGCCTGAAGCGCATAGCTGCCATCCTTGTTGATGCCGATGACGCTGGCCTTCATGCCCAGCTTCAGAAGCTCCACCGTATCGCCCACCAGAATTCCCCGGGTGGGCTGGGGACGCTCCCGTTCCGGCTGTTTGGCGCGAAGCCGTTCCTCGGCCTCATTCAGAGCACGGCGGACATCCGTCTGCCGCTGGTTGAAGCCGGTGGCGTCGGCGCTGTCCTGCAGCTGCTTGCGCAGGGCCTTGAGCTCTTCGGAGGCCAGGTTGGCTGCGGTACGGGCTTCTTCGATGATCTTCTGCGCCTCCCGTCTGGCGGATTCCATGGCCTTTTCCTTTTCTTTCTGCAGCTGCTGCTGATACTGCTCGCTCTGCTGCTTGATTTTCAGGGTTTCCTGCTTCAATCGCTCGGCTTCAAAACGGGCATTTTCCATCTGCTGGCGCTGCTGCTCCAGCTGGGACAGCACATCTTCAAAATCCTTATCGCTTTTTCCCACCAAGTCACTGGCTTCCTTCAGGATGTCCTCGGACAGTCCCAGCTTTCTGGAAATGGCAAAGGCGTTGGATTTGCCGGGGATGCCGATGAGCAGCTTGTAGGTGGGCTGCAGCGTCTCCACATCAAATTCGCAGGAGGCATTGATGACGCCCCGGGTGCGCATGGCGTAGAGCTTCAGCTCGGCATAATGGGTGGTTGCCACAACACGGCTGCCCATCTTCCGGCTGAATTCGATCAGGGCAATGGCCAGAGCCGCGCCCTCCGCCGGGTCGGTACCGGCACCCAGTTCATCATACAGAACAAGGGTTCTGTCGTCGCACTGGGCCATCACATCCACAATGGTCTTCATATGGCTGGAAAAGGTGGAAAGGCTCTGGGCAATGGACTGCTCATCGCCGATATCGGCAAGGATGGCGTCAAAGGTGGAAAGGACACTGCCGTCTCCTGCCGGGACATGGAGACCGCACTCCGCCATCAGCGTCAGCAGACCGATGGTTTTCAGGGTGACGGTTTTACCGCCGGTGTTGGGGCCGGTGATGATCATGGTATCGAAATCCGAGCCAAGCCGCAGGGAAATGGGAACCACCTTTTTGGGGTCGATGAGGGGGTGACGGGCGTTTCTCAGTTCAATCTTTCCGGCATCATTCATAATCGGCGCCCAGGCCCGCATTTTATAGGCCAGCTTGGCTTTGGCGAAGATGACATCCAACCCGATGAGCAGCGTATAGTCCTGATTGATGTCCTCCTTGTGGTTTGCGGCTTCGCTGGAAAGCTCGGCAAGAATCCGTTCGATTTCCTTCTTTTCCCTCAGCTCCAGCTCCCGCAGGGCGTTGTTGGCATTCACCGCGGACATGGGCTCCACGAAATAGGTGGAACCGGTTGCACTGACATCATGCACAAGACCCGGAACGTCGTTTTTGCACTCGGATTTCACCGGCACCACATATCTTCCCTGCCGGATGGTGATGATGGGCTCCCGGAGGAATTTGCTGTAGGCCGGGGAGGAAATGACCTTTTGCAGGCTGTCCCGGATCTTTCCCGCCTGAATCCGCATATGCCGGCGGATATCGGCCAGCTCGGAGGATGCGGTATCGGCAATCTCCTCCTCGGAAAGAATGGCCCCGAAAATCCGGTCCTCCAGGTATTTGTTTGCCGTCAGGGCGCGGAACAGCGGGTCCAGAACGGTGGGAGCTTCATCCTCAGAGACGTAGGCCTTGATGGTTCTGGCACAGCGCAGAACACCGGCGATCCGCAGCAGCTCCTTGGGCTGCAGGCTGCCGCCCCGGTCGGCACGCTCCAGACTATAGGAAACATCGCTGACATCGGCGAAAACAGGGTTCCCCTTTTTGGTGCAGAGATCAACCGCCGCAGTGGTCTGCTGCAGCATTTCGTTGACATCCTCCAGATCAGAGCTGGGCCTGAGCTGAAGACAGGCTTCCTTGCCGCCTTCGCTGCCGGCGCACTCCGCAAGAAGTGTCAGTACCTGGTCAAGCTCCAGCTTTATCAGGGATTTTTCGTATAATTCAGACATGGTTTTCTCCTGATCACTATGTAAATTAGAATGGAATATCCCTCACAAACAGGGATTTATAATACTCCAGGGCGGAAAAGCTCCGCTCCAGCTGGGTGGAAAGGTAGCTTTCCGTAACGGAGGAAAGCTGCCGCAGATTGTCGGAATCCAGACGGAAGGAAAAAATCTTCTTCGGATCGCAGAAGCAGATATACCGCATGGCTTCCACGATGGATGGATTGACTGGCATCCGGATTCCGTTGGAATCGGCGCTTCGGCAGCTGTTGCACTCCAGCTGTCCTGCGGAGAGGTCAAAACGATCCGGCATCTGATTTCCGCATACATGGCAGCCAAACAGGGACGGACTGTAACCCGAGAGGCAGGCGGAGCGAAGCTCATACACCGCTTTTATCTGATCGGCCGGAATCTCCAGCTCAGACAGCGCATACAGGCAGTTCAGCAAGAGGGTCTGCAGCTCCGGGGTGGGATAGTCCTCCTGGGAAAGCGCCTCGGCGACCTGGGCAAAATAGGACGCCAGGGACAGCTTTTCCAGATCGCGCCGAAGCTTCTCAAACAGCTGCAGCACATGTCCCTCGTTGATGGAATACTGCCCGCGATATTCAAAGACGGTGAATTCTCCGTAGACGAGGATCTGGCATACGGCAGTCAGAGGACTGTTCTTGCGGCGCAGTCCCCTGGCCTTGACGGTGAGCTTGCCGTGCTTTTTTGTCAGAACCGTCAGCAGCGCATCCCGGTCACCATAGTCCGTCACTCTGAGGACAATTCCCTGAACTGTCAGATACATGCTTTCCCTCCGACTTCATGGCTTTGCTGTACATCAGATAGGCCTCCGGCGCACCGGTGTCCAGAAACAACCGCCAATAATCCGCTGAATTCATAGCCATCCCTCCGCAAATAGGATTCGCAGAGGGAGCATGCTTTACCCTTGGAAATTCCTGAGAACATATGGCGCAGTTGTTTCGGACAACGGCTTATTCGGTGTAGCCGAAATTGCGAACCAGGAAATCGCTGTCGCGCCAGTTTTCCTTGACCTTGACCCAGGTGGTGAGATACACCTTTGTGCCCATGAACTTCTCGCAGTCGGCACGGGCCATGGTGGAAATCTTCTTCAGCATCTCGCCGCGCTTGCCGATGATAATGCCCTTGTGGCTGGCCTTCTCACAGTAGATGGTGGCGTCAATATCGATGATGCCGTTGTCCCGCTCGGAGAATTTTGTGATTTCCACGGCGGTTCCGTGGGGTACCTCCCGATCGAGGCACCACAGGAGCTTTTCCCGGATGATCTCAGCCATGACCTGCCGCTCGGGCTGGTCGGTGGTGACATCCTCCGGGAAGAGGAATGGTCCATCCACGGCGTATTTTTCGCAGACAGACAGCAGATCCTCCACACCGTCTCCCGTCTTGGCGGAAATGGGAACAATGGCATCGAAGCTTGCCTTCTCGGAATAGACCGCAATCACTTCCAGCAGCTTCTCCTTTTCCACGGTGTCGATCTTGTTGATGGCAAGAACCGCAGGACAGTGGCTGCCCTGGATTTTTTGCAGCAGCCCCTCCTCCTGGGGACCAATGGAGGCGATGGGCTCCACCACCAGAATGGTCAGATCCACGTCGGCAATGGAATCCCGGGCCACATTCACCATATAGTCGCCCAGCTTGGTGCGGGCGCGATGGTAGCCGGGGGTATCCACGAAGACAAACTGGGTGTCTTCCCGGGTGACGATGCCGCAGATCCGGTTTCTGGTGGTCTGGGGCTTATTGGAAACGATGGCGATCTTTTCGCCGACCAAAAAGTTCGTCAAGGTGGACTTGCCCACGTTGGGCCGTCCGGCAATGGTAATCATAGCGGTTTTCGTTTTCATATTCTTTCTCCTGTCATCCGAATCCTTCAGTCCCGCTGCATACCGGGAATGGTGGCGGCAATGGCTTCCTCCCGGGCGCGCATCTGTCGTTTCTGTTCGCCCTCATCCATATGGTCATAGCCCAGCAGATGGAGCATGGAATGGATGGTCAGATACCCCACCTCCCGCTTGGCAGAGTGGCCGAATTCCTGGGCCTGGGCCACGGCCCGCTCCAGGCTGATGCACATATCACCCAGAGGGCACAGATTGGTTTCGGGGTCTATGTACTCCGACCAGTCCTCCGGCGGATTTCCCGCAGTCAGATTGAACATGGGGAAGCTGAGCACATCGGTGGGCTTGTCGATGTTTCTGCTGGTGCGGTTGATGGTCTGAATTCCGGCATCATCCGTCACAAGCACATTGATTTCACAGGGGACGGTGATCCCCTCCTCCTTCAGAACCGCATGGATGCAGGTTTTGATATTGGCGCGGATCACATAATTCTGAAACCGGAAGGTTTCAAATACCAGATTGATTTTATTTTTCATTTCTGCTTCCTCTGAAATTGACCATGAAGGTTATGGTTGGGTTTCCTGATTTCCGGCTTCTGACCGGCACGCTCGTAGGCGTTGATGATTTCCTGCACCAGCGCATGGCGGACCACATCCGCAGAGGTCAGGCGGCAGATGGCAATGTCCTTGACGCCGTCCAGCACCCGGATGGCATCCTTCAGGCCGGAGGTTTTGTCATCCGGCAGGTCGATCTGGGTGATGTCGCCGGTGATGACGATTTTGGAGCCGAAGCCCAGACGGGTCAGGAACATCTTCATCTGCTCCCGGGTGGAGTTCTGTGCCTCATCCAGAATGATAAAGCTGTCGTCCAGGGTTCTGCCGCGCATATAGGCCAGGGGCGCCACTTCGATGGAGCCGCGCTCCTGGTACTTCTGGAAGGTTTCCGCCCCCAGCATATCATAGAGCGCATCATAAAGCGGGCGCAGGTAGGGGTCTACCTTGGTCTGCAGGTCTCCCGGTAGGAAGCCCAGGCGCTCGCCTGCCTCCACGGCAGGCCTTGTCAGCACAATCCGGTTGACGGTGCGTTCCCGGAAGGCAGCCACTGCCGCAGCCACGGCAAGGTAGGTTTTGCCGGTACCGGCAGGGCCGACGCCAATGGTGATGGTGTTCTGGGCGATGGCCTTCATGTATTTCTGCTGACCAACGGTTTTTGCCTTGATGGGCTTGCCCTTGGCGGTGATGCAGACCACGTCCTTGGTCATCTGGGCCACGTGCTCATCGTTGCCTTCGTTCACAAGGGTCATCAGATAGCGTACCCGCTGCTCGTCGATGACTTCTCCCTTGGATGCCAGGGCCAGAAGCCCCTCCAGTGTGCGGACAGCCTTATCCACCATCTCTTCATCCCCGGACACCTTCATATCGGTGCCGCGGTTGATGATCCGCACTTCCATGGCGTCTTCAATTCGTTTGATATTTTCGTCAAAGGAGCCAAATACGGCGATGATGTCCTCCAATCTCTCCGCATTGACGATCCGTTCAATTGTTTTGCCCATAGAGGTCTCCAATCTTTTCCGCACGCTCCCTGCCGATCATCTCCGAGCAGATGTACTGTGCATTCAGAATCAGCGTATCCGGGTCTTGTGTGAAGGATTCCGTTGCACTGCGGATTTGGCCTGCGATCATTTGGGAGATCAGGTAATCGGAAGCGAAGGCGCACAGTTCCTGCTTTGCGGTGTCCGGGCTTACCTTCTGCTGCCGGGTGGAATACGAAGTGATGGTCTCGCAGCACAGTGCAACCGGCAGTTCCATCCCGTCGGGGAGCGTCAAAGTATATTGCCTACTTATTCTACCACAAGTGGCATCCCAAATTCCACTATCTTTCCATAAAAATATTCGATTTTTTCCGATGATGATGGAGTATCGTTTCCTGGTCTCCTGCTTTTCGGTTCTGACGGATACCGTATTCGGCGAAATACAGCGAAGGGAACGGATTGTCTGGGCAAAAACCTCCCCTTCCGCCCGGGAAGCCCGGATGCAGATTCCGCAGTCGGTATATCCCGAAATCAGAAGCTGTCCTTTTTTCACTGCCTGTTTTTCCGCACATTGGATGCTCCCCTGATTCACCGTGATGGATTCGATGATGCCGTCCCGTTGGGCGACGATATTACTGACAATGTGTTGCACTGAACTGCTCTCCGGGCTGACGCTTTTTTCCTGCACGGAAATCACAGCCCTGCAGCCATAGGTGTTGACCCCTGCCCAGCCAAGCTCCGGGATGTAGGACAGCAGGGCGTTTTTCATTTTCTCACTCCGCACTTCCCTTCTGGAGGCGAAAAAGCGGATTCCGGCCTGAGCAGCCGATTCCAGAATCTGTTTTGTGGGAATGCGTTCATTGCCTTCCACCTGGATGAAGAGAATTCTGGTGGGAAGAAAAGCCCCCAGCACCAGAAGAAACAGCAACCCGGCAGCCAAAACAAACCGGCGCTTCAGAATATGCAGCAACCGGCTTGCCGGGGAGCTTCTGTGGAGCTTGACAACATCCCCGCGCTTTGTCAGCAGACCTCTGGCCAGGGGATAGAATTTGCTGTCCAGAATCACGGAAACGGTCAGCGGCTCTGTTTCCTGAATATGAGAAATTCCGATGCCGTGTTCGTTGAGAATGCGAAGGGAACCCCAGACATCCGCCCCGGTGATGCTGAGCTTTACGCCATGGATGGAAGCCAGAATGCCGCTCATTTTCGATTCCTCCGCACAAGAGTAAGCCCCTCAATATGCCCTGTAATGACCAGCTTGCATTTCGTCATATGCCGCAGGGACAGATTGCAGCCGCAGACAAGGATTTCCCCGTATTTCACGCGAATTCCGATTCTCTCGGGGCTGAACTGAACCACACCGAGGTGGTTTTCGATTAGCGCCCTCTGATCTCCGGCGATTTCGATGATCGGAAGCAGCGGAATCGCCTCGGCGTCCTCAGACTGCAGCGATAAATATTCCAGAAAACTACGCCTGTCTTTCATGCACCCACCTCACGCAAAAGCATATGCATGTACCGCCGCCGGATTGCATAGATTCTTCCCGGGGTGGATTTCTATGAAAAAGAGGCAGAGCGTCATTTGCACCGCAGCGGCAATTGCCATGGCCATATTGATTCTGGACAGCAGAACCGCATTCCGGGGCGCGGAACAGGGCATCAACCTTTGTATCCGAACGGTGATCCCGGCGCTTTTCCCGTTTATTTTCCTGTCAACCATTTTGACAAACAGCAGTACCGGAAATGACAGGGTTCTGACCTTTCCGGCAAAACTGTTTGGCATTCCTGCCAATGCATCCTCCATATGGATTCCGGCCTTTCTGGGCGGTTACCCGGTGGGGGCGCAAAGCGTATACCAGGCCTACCGAAACGGAAACCTGAGCCGCCAGGCTGCGGAGCGATTGCTTGCCTTCTGCAGCAACGCCGGGCCTTCCTTCCTCTTTGGGATACTCACCCTCAAGTTTCAGAAACTGCAGACCGTGTTTGCAATCTGGCTGATCCAGCTGATTGCCGCCTGGACGGCGTCGCGAATCATCCGACCGGATTGGCAGGATAACGGAAACTGTGCGGAAAGGAAACTCGAAAAACGCAATCCCATAGAAATCACAGTTCTGGCCATGGGAAAAATCTGCGGTTGGGTGATTCTGTTTCGGATTCTGATTTTCTTCCTGGAGCGCTGGTTCCTCTGGATTGTTCCACTGAACGCAAGAATCCTGCTCATCGGATTGATGGAGCTGTCCAACGGCTGCTGTATGCTGGATCTTGTTGAGGATGCATCCGTCCGGTTTGTGATTGCCAATGTGCTGCTGGCTTTTGGGGGATTTTGTGTTGTTTTGCAGACCTCCTCCGTCTGCGGCACCCTGAGCATACGGTATTATGTACTGGGTAAGATGATACAGGCTGTATCCTCCGCGCTTCTGGCGCTGATTCTCGTATGGAAACTCTGGTTTTTGCTCCCTGTCTGGGTGGTGATCCTCCTGTTTGCCTTCGGGAAGCGCGAAAAAAAGAGTAGCTTTCTGAAGACTGCTGTTGTATAATACAGGCAGAAAGCTCTGGAGGATTGTCATATGCTGTTTCGGAAAAAAATAGAGCGTTCCTGCGCCTACTGTGTGCATGGAACAAAGCTGGAAGAAGGCACCGTGATCTGCTGTAAGCGCGGGATTCGCTCGGAGGAGGATGCCTGCCGCAAATTCCGGTATGATCCCTGCAAACGGATTCCGTTCAAGGCAAAGGCAATGGATTTCTCCCGGTATCAAGACAGTGATTTTTCCCTGGAAGTGTAAAATAAGCTGCAGTTTCTGGTGAACTGCAGCTTTTTTGCGCTTAACCGGTTAACACAGCAAGCAGACAAGTTGTAATTTATCGCACTGGCGCTTACAGCGCCCTTGGCTCTCCCTTTGGGAGAGCTGTCAGCCGAACAGGC
>CALYTP010000013.1:0-29017 GCA_945486915.1 uncultured Clostridia bacterium
ACGGCTACGATCAGGGCATCCTGACCTTCGGTGCCTCCATGGGCGCCATGCACGCCGCCAACCTCTACTACCGCCGTCCCGACCTCTTCGACAGCTGCTTCGCCATCTCCGGTCTCTACGACAACAAGGAGTTCTTCGGCGACTACTGCGATGACCTGGTGTACAACAACTGTCCCGTATTCTATCTGGAGAACATGCCCTGGGATCACCCCTATATGCAGATGTACAACAGCCAGAAGTCCCTGATCGTCTGCGGCCAGGGCGCCTGGGAGGACGTGCTGCTGGAAAGCACCCGGAAGCTGGACACCGTGTGCGCACGCAAGGGCATCCACACCCGCTTTGAATACTGGGGCTACGACGTCAACCACGACTGGCCGTGGTGGTTCGTGATGGTAAAGACCTACCTGCCCTGGTTCCTGGGCTAAACCGCCTGAAAACAATCAAGAAAGAGAGATTAAAGATGAAAAACTTTGTGTTTATTTCCCCCAACTTTCCTCTGACCTACTGGCGGTTCTGCCGGGAGCTGAGAAACAATGGCATGCGCGTCCTCGGCATCGGCGACAGCCCCTACAACGATCTGGTGCAGGAGCTGAAGGACTCTCTGGATGAATACTACAAGGTCTCCAGCCTGGAAAACTATGACGAGGTCTTCAAGGCCGTGGCCTTCTTCACCTTCAAGTACGGCAAGATCGACTGGCTGGAATCCAACAACGAATACTGGCTGATGCGCGACGCCCAGCTGCGCACCGAGTTCAACATCACCACCGGTCCCAAGATCCCCGATATGGCCAAGATCAAGTACAAGTCCGCCATGAAGGAGTACTACGCCAAGGCCGGCCTGCCCACCGCCCGCTACCATCTGGTGGACGGTCTGGAGGATGCACTGGAGTTTGCCAACTATGTGGGCTACCCCGTGGTGGTGAAGCCCGACAACGGCGTGGGCGCCAACAATACCTACAAGCTCCGCAGTGACGACGATGTCCGCTGGTTCATGGACACCAAGGATGACAATGTGTACATCATGGAGGAGTTCGTCAACGGCTATGTCCAGACCTATGATGCCATCGTTGATTCCAAGGGCGAGCCTCTCTTCGAGTCCGGCAATATCACCCCCCTGTCCCTGATGGACATCGTCAACGAGGGCGGCGACTCCGTGTACTATCTTGTCAAGGACCTGCCCGATAATATCCGGGATGCCGGTCTGCGCACCGTCAAGTCCTTTGGCGTCAAGAGCCGCTTCATCCACCTGGAGTTCTTCATCCTCAACGAGGATCAGGAAGGCCTGGGCAAGAAGGGCGACATTCTGGGTCTGGAAGTCAACATGCGTCCCGCCGGCGGCTACACCCCCGAAATGTACAACTACAGCCAGGAGACTGACGTCTACAAGATCTGGGCCGATATGGTGGCCTTCGATACCAACACCAAGTCCATCGGCAACCACCACTTCTGCGCATTCTACAGCCGCCGCGACGGCAAGGTCTACAAGATGGACGACTACGAGATCAGCATGAAATACGGCCACTGCATGAAGATGAGAGGCCGCATCCCCGAAGCTCTCTCCGGCGCCATGGCCAACCAGATGTATGTCTGCAACTTCGACACCGAAGAGGAAATGAACCAGTTCTTTGAAGACATGGCCGCAACCTATTGATCATCTTTCCCGCCTCCAAAACGGAGGCGGGTTTTTTATGCGCGGCAAAACGGGTGTGTTTGGAAATCGACAATTTCAAACGGTCAAAAGATCCCATTTTCGGAGTATTTCTCCATCTTCTGTTAATTTTTTCACTGCGTCTTGACAGGCTGCAGTGAAACGTATACAATGATGTCGAAAACCATTACGAAAGAAGAGATCCCCATGCTCACTGTGGAACACCTGACAAAGAAATACGGCAAGGTCACAGCCTGCAACGATGTCAATCTGCATCTGGACCCGGGCAGCGTCACTGTGCTGCTGGGTCCCAACGGCGCCGGCAAGAGCACGCTGATGAAGTCCATCATCGGCTTCCTGCAATACGAGGGCAGCATCACCGTGGCAGGCTGCTCCAACAAATCCTCCCAGGCTCGCTCCATTCTGGGATATATCCCGGAAATGCCCAGCCTCTACCCCAACCTGACCGTCTCCGAGCACATGGAATTTCTGGCACGGGCCTACCGGCTGAAGGACTACCGTCAGCGCGTTGACGAGCTGTTTGCAAAATTTGAGCTGGACGACAAGCGCAAGAAATTCGGCGACGAGCTCTCCAAGGGCATGCAGCAAAAGCTGAATATCTGCCTCGGCCTGCTGCCGGAGCCCAGGCTCCTGCTGCTGGATGAGCCCATGATCGGTCTGGACCCCCATGCCATCAAGGAGCTGAAGGCCTCCATGGAGCAGATGCGCGCCGAAGGAAGAACGCTGCTGGTCTCCACCCACATCATCGACAGCGTGGATATGCTCTGGGACCGGGCGCTGATTATGCGCGACGGCGTGATCCATGCCAACCTCACCCGGCAGGAGCTGGAGGAGGACGGCAGGACGCTGGAGCAGCTGTTCTTCGATGTGACCGAAGGAGGCCTGGAGGTCTGACATGAGATTATTCGGTTATTACGCCCTGCACAGCTTTGTGAACCAACTGAAAAAGCTGTGCCGGACCTGGGTGCTGGTATTCATCCTGGTGTGTCTCGTCCTGGGCGGCCTCATCGGCTTCGGCGCCGCCATGCTGGAGGACACCGTGGAGGAAAACGCCGCAGCTTCCGCGCAAACGCAGGAGGCTCCGGTTTCCGAAAAGGAAGAAGCCTCCCTTCCCATCAGCGCTTCCGCCATCATCGAGCTGGCGGCAGGCGGTGCGATCATGGCGCTGTTCTTCTTTGAGGCCATCAGCGCCGACAAAAACGGCAGCAAAATCTTCCTGCCTGCGGATGTCAATCTGCTGTTCCCATCCCCCATGAAGCCACAGTCTGTGCTGATGTTCCGTCTGGCCACCCAACTGGGTACGGCACTGATTGCTTCCATCTACATTGTGTTCCAGCTTCCCAATCTGATCCTCAACGCAGGTCTCACCGGCTGGGCGGCAATGGGCATTCTCGCCGCCTGGTTTTCCTCCATTCTTGTTGGAAAGCTCCTGCAGGTGCTGCTCTACACGGTCTGCTCCTCCAAGCCCGGACTCAAGCCCCTTCTGAGAAAGGGAATCTATGCTTTTGCCATTGTGCTGTTGGGAAGCTTCTTCCTGTTCTGGAAGGCCGGCGAGGAGGAAATTCTGCCTGCGGCTGACCGGTTTTTCAACGCCCCCGTTACCCGCTGGATTCCCTACTGGGGCTGGCTGAAGGGACTCACCGTCTTCATTGCGGAGGAGAACTGGCCCTGTGCCGCCACCTGCTTCGGCCTTCTGGCCGCAGGCTGCGCAGCGCTGGTGTGGTTCATCTGGCATATAAACGCGGATTTCTATGAGGATGCCATGGCAAAGTCCGAGGAAACCGCCGCCCTGATGGAAAAGGCCCGCTCCGAGAAAACCAGCGGCACCGCCGTGACCCAGCAGCGGAAAAAGGATCGCAGTGAGCGTCTGCGGCGCGACGGAATGCGCCATGGCTGGGGTGCCAGCGTATTCTTCCACAAAACCATGTACAACCGCTTCCGGTTTGCCCACCTTGGTTTCCTGACCAAGACCATGGAGACCTATTTCGTCGCCGCATTGGGCACCGCCGCCGCCATGCGCTGGTTCTTCCATAATCCCGACCCGCTGCCTGTGGCGCTGGTGCTGGGGGCTCTGGTGTTCTTCCGGGCCATGGGCAATCCCCTGGCGGAGGACACCGGAATGGACTTCTTCCGGCTGATCCCCGAATCCACCTGGCAGAAACTCTTCTTTTCCCTGCTGGGCGGCACCGTCGGCTGCCTGATGGATCTGATTCTGCCCATGCTGGCCGCGTCCGTCCTGCTGATGGTGAATCCCGTGAAGCTGCTCATCTGGCTGCCGCTGATCGTCAGCGTGGATTTCTACGCCTCCAGCGTGGTGACCTTCATCGATCTGTCCGTCCCTGCCTCCATTGGAAAGACCATTAAGACGCTCATCACCATTCTCTTCATCTACTTTGGCCTGCTGCCCGATGTGGCAATTCTGGCCTTCGGCATCGCACTGGGACACACCGCCCCCGCCGCTCTGGGAGCCACGGTTCTGAATCTGCTGCTGGGAATTCTGGCCTTCAGTCTGGCCTCGGTGTTCCTGCAGCCCAAGGGAAGAGACTATGTGCCCGCTGCGGCTGACCAGGATCTGAAAGCGGCAAAGCGGCAGTTTTCCAGAATGGGCCTTTCCATTCTTGCCATTCTGCTGCTGACCACCGTTTTCCAGCTGGTGATGCTCTATGCTGCCCTGTCCCTTTTCCCCGATTTGCTGATGGGAAGCTGGGGCATCTGGATTGCCACCTTTGTACCCCAGTATGCCATCGCCATGCCGGTGGGAATGCTATTGCTGAAAAAGGTACCCGCCCATCGTCCGGAAGCCCGGAAGCTCGGTCTTTCCCGGGGTGTGAAATTCGGATTTGTCTGCGTTTTCATGATGTACGCCGGAAATCTCCTGGGCACGCTGGTGACCACCGTCGCCGGTCTGCTTTTCTCCACCGAGGTAATGAACCCCCTGATGGGTTACATCACGGGAGACAACCTGACGGCGCAGCTGCTGATCGTGGTGATCCTGGCGCCGATGCTGGAGGAGCTGATCTTCCGCAGAATGCTGATTGACCGGATGTGCATCTACGGCGGCAAAACCGCGGTCCTTCTGTCTGCGCTGCTCTTCGGCCTGTTCCACGGCAATTTCTCCCAGTTCTTCTACGCCTTCGGGCTGGGGCTGGTTTTTGGCTACATCTATCTGAACACCGGAAGACTGCGCTACAGCGTCATCGCCCACATGGTCATCAATTTCATGGGCAGCATTCTCGCACCGGAGCTTCTGAAGCGGTTGCCCACGGAGCCTGCGCAGGCCGCCCTCTCCCCCTGGACGCTGGCCTACGGCGGTTATGTGGTGCTGCTCATTGCCGGAAGCCTTACGGGACTGGTGCTGCTGTGCATGAACGCCGGAAGTCTCCGCTTTCCTGCCGGGGAACTGGAGCTTCCCAGGGGAAAGCGTTTTCGCGTCAGCTGCCTGAATGCGGGCATGGTCCTGATGATACTCATCTGCACCGTTCTGATGATCTCCACGCTGGCAGGCGTCTGAGCCTGCATCCATACACAAATCCGGGGCTTTGGAATCGCTTCTTTGCTTGATTCTGAAGCCCCGGTATGATATGATAGATTTTGCTGATATTTCGGTCTTTACCCCGAACAAAGAAAGGATTCCCCTATGCGACATTTCCGGAAAACCGCGGCGGCTCTTTCCCTGAGCCTGCTGCTTCTGCTTTCCATACTGTCCGGCTGTGCCAAAACCGGTGCCCCCGCCACCGAGCCACCCCAGACCACTGCGCCGGCGCCCAAAGTGCGTGAGGGCCTTCAGACCATTCTCATCGCCAGTCTGAAGGAATTTTCGCCGGACAAAGCCAGCGGCTACCGCAATGCGCAGCAGGCCGACCTGCTCATGCTGCTGATTGTGGACGAGAAGGAAGGCTCCATCGCCTCCCTGCAGCTGAATCCCGATTCCCTGGTCACCTTCTCCCCCCAGGGCGCGGGCAGCGCATTGGAGCTCCCGCTGGGCCAGGTCTTCTCCTACGGCAGCGGCGGCTCCGACAGCTGCCTGAGTCTGACCCGTTCCGCCTCCCGGCTTCTGAAGGGGATCACCATTGACCACTATATGTTCTTCACCCTGGAAGCCGTGGGCATCGTCAACCGGATGATCGGCGGCGTGGAGGTGGAGGTCACCGAAGCGCTCCCCGGTCTGGAAGCAGGCAGCATCGTCCGCCTGTCCAACGAAACCATCAACGCCTTTTTTGACTTCCGGGATGATTCCGATACCACAAACGAGGCCCATATGGGCCGCCAGCAGCAGTACATGATGAAGGCCTTCATCCCCTTCACCGCGCATATGCAACAGGAGGATTTCCTGTCCAGGCTGACCATCCAGTTGGGCGACCGACTTTCCACCGATCTGACCCTGTCCCAGATGGCCCAGCTGATGGAGCTGCTGGGCACCTGCACCCTGGATGAAACCATTCACACCCTTCCCGGCAATGCCGAAGCAGGCGGCTTCCGGGTGGACCCCGACGGGGCTGAGCAGCTCATGAACGCCCTGTTTTACGACTGATTCCCCACCCCCAAAACAGATACCATGCGGAGGTTTTTCATGAACGACAACAACCAGAAGAAAAGCACAAAGAAGGGCGGTTTTGTGGCAGGCGTTGTGGTCTGCCTTGTGCTGGTGGCCGCTTTGATCGCCATCGGAAACATCAAGCTGCCCACTCCGGCTCCCGCTCCCGTCCCCACCGAGGAAGGCACCGTTGCCGCCACCGAAGCGCCAAAGGAGCTCACCGTCAGCGACCTGATGCGGGAAGTGACCACGCTGAAAAAGGCGCTTGAGGATGCGGCCGAGGATCTGGCCGAGGGCAATCTGGAGCTTGCCAGCCTGAAGTTTGACAATGCCGACGCCAAGGCTGTCACCATCCGCGATTCCATGGCCGCGTCCCTGGAAGCCATGGGCGACAGCATGCCCTCGCTGACGGCACAGATGATGAACATTCAGGAGCTGACGGAGCTGGTGCAGCTGGCAAACCGCAATCTGCTGCAGCCCCTGATTGTGCAGCTGGGCGAGCATCCCATCTCCGGCGTTCTCTGCGAAGATGGCATCAACGTGTCCATTGCCTGGGATTACCTGGACTTTCTGGAATCCCGGATGCCGGAGCTGACGGAACTTGTCACCCGTGCGAATAGCGCCGACCTGAGCATCGTGGATTCCGACGGCGATATGACCGAATATCTGGACAAGCTCAGCCAGGTGCTGGATATCTACCAGGCTGATCCCAGTGTTCTGGCAAAAATGAAAACCGTTCTCGGCGCCGACGGCGACCGGCTGTATGTGGTTGCCGCCCAGAACAGCGCCGAAGTCCGGGCCTCCGGCGGCTTTCCCGGCGCCGTGGGCTCCATTCAGATCCGCGACGGCATTCTTGTTGTAAACGATTTTACCAAGGTCTACTCCGTTTTTGCCACCAACACTCCCCCCAGCGCCAACATCACCCAGACGGAGGCCCGGCTGTTCCATTCCGGCCTCTCCGCTCCCAGAGACGCCGACTACTGCCCCGACTTCGAGCGGGTGGCATCCATCTGGGCCCTGGGCTATGAGAGCAAAATGGGCGAAAACGTGGACGGCGTGATCTCCATGACCCCCGCCATCGTGCAGAAGCTTCTGGCCGCCATCGGCGAGGAAATCACCCTGTTCGACGGTCTGGTCCTGGACGGAAGCAACGCAGCCAAGGTTCTTCAACATGACCTGTACTTCAAATACTTCGGCCCGGAATATGTCACCAACGCCGCCATCGTCACCGACCAACTCTTTGCCGACGCCGCGAAGAAGCTGGTGCAGAAGGTTATGGAGAATCTGGAGCCGGATGACCTGATGGCCTATCTCTCCATTGCCAAAGACGCCTTTGAAGACCGCACCCTGATGCTGTGGGCCAAGGACGAAGGCGAGCAGGCCCTGATCCGCAAGCTGGGCTGGGACGCCAGCCTCAATGACGATCCCTGGAATCCCTGGGCGGGCGTCTATTTCAACTGCACCATCGCCAGCAAAATGGGCTGGTACCTGGCCGTGGACACCCAGCTGGGCAGCGGCACCCCCAACGAGGATGGCAGCTATACCTACCCCATGACCGTCACCTTCACCAATACCATCACGGCGGAGGAGGTCCGCAGCGCCCAGGCCTATATCACCAGCGGCGCAGGCGGCGCCTATACCGGCTCGGCATACTTCTTCGCCCCCGCCGGCGGCACCGTCAGCGACTTCCAGGCCCCGGGGGCATACGTTCAGAAAGACACCTATCATGATCTGGAGCTGGGCTTCATTTCCAGCTTCAGCATTGCCCCCGGCAAATCCCTGACCGTGACCTACAATCTGACCACCGCTCCCGGCGTTGACACCGTGCCGGTGATCAGCCGCACCCCCACCATGCAGGAGTACCATTGATTTTATTCCCATGAGGTGATCCGGAAATGAGACGAACCATTGCCGCCATGCTGTTCCTTCTTGGCTTTCTGATGGCGGCGCTGACCCTGTGCACCGTCCGATATGCCATGTCGGCAGAGCCGGAAATTCTGGAAGCCCCCGCTTCCGCCGTCGCCACTGCCCGGCAGTGGCTGGATGCGGTATGCCGGGGGGACGACGACACCGCCTCCGCCCTGCTGTACGGCACTCCCGGCTTCGGTACGGCGCCGGACAACGCCAGCCCCGCGGCACAGCAGCTGTGGCAGGCTTACCGCGGCAGCCTGGAATACCGCTTTGCAGGCGAATGCTATGCCACAAACTCCGGCGTTGCCGTGGATGTCACCCTGCAATGTCTGGACATTCCCGCGCTGCTGGGCAGTCTGGAAAGCCGGGTGCAGGCGCTGCTGGACCAGAAAATGGAGTCCGCAAAGGGCAGCGACCTGCTTTTTGACGGGGAGGGGAACCTGAAAGACGAAGAAGCGGAAGACATCCTCTCCGATGCCCTTCTGCTGGCGCTGGGGCGGCAAATGCCCCTGCAGGAACAGGGCATCACCCTGTCTCTGGTTTTCGATCAGGGCTCCTGGTGGGTTCTGCCGGAGGCAGATGCGCTCAGCATCCTGTCCGGCTCCTTTTCCGGCTGATGGGAGGAAATCATGTATCAACTTGCCTTTGTCATAAATGATACGCTGATCTACTGGCACAGCGTGATCCTCGCCCTGGCCGTGGCGACGGGAATCGTGCTTTTCCTTGCCGCGTATTGCCGCCGCACAGGAGAAATCGCAGCCGCAGTGGTGGCCTGCCCCGTCTGCACCGCATCAGCCATTGCGCTCAGCCGGCTGGTATACTGGTTTTTCCGCCCGGAGCTCTATAAAAGCATTTCGGAGGCCCTGGGCAGCAACGGCTGTGCCCTCATGGGCGCGTTTTTGGGCTGTTTTCTTGCCGCCTGCCTGCTTCGGCTGCTGAAGACCGTGGACAACCTTCCGGCATTGCTCGACAGTCTTTGCATCGGCGGCGCCGCCGCCATCGCCCTGGGACGGCTCAGCTTTCTCTTCACCCCGGAGGATCGGGGCGAGATCCTGACGGGCTTTACAAAGCTTCCCGTTGTCTGCCCTGTGATCAATGCCACCTCCGGCACGGAGGAATACCGGTTCGCCACCTTCGCGTTTCAGGCCATGGCCACAGGCTGCATTTTTCTGTATCTGCTGATCTGTTTCCTGCGCGGACTTCGGAAGCGGCAACACCGGGACGGCACCATCACCATGAAATTCCTGCTTCTGTACTGCGCCAGCCAGATCGTGCTGGACAGCACCCGCTACGACGGGCTGCACCTGCGCAGCAACGGCTTCATCAGCGCCGTGCAGGTGGCGTGCGCCGTGGTGCTGGTTCTGGCCATCATCCTCCTGTCGGTGCGCTTTCTGCGAAAGGCCGGGTGGAAGCTTCGGCTGATTCCCATCTGGCTGCTCAGCACCGCTTCCCTGGGCGGGTGCGCCTATATGGAATATTTCGTACAGCGCCATGGTGACCGGGCGGCGATGGCCTACGGCGTCATGAGCATCTGTCTGCTGGTCATTGTTTTCGCAGGCTTCCTTCTGCTCCACTGGGGACAGGCAGTCAGCCGGGAGGATACCCCATGAAACAGACAATACATTGGTTCAGATCCTTTGCCTCGGGAATATTCACCACTCTGGCTGTGCTTGCCCTTCTGGCTGTGACCGCCGGGCTGCTGATGGTCATTGCCGCAGGAGGCACACCGAAAGCCCGGCAGTTTTCCGGCACCAACCTGGGCACGGTGGAGCGGTTCTATCTCAACGCCGACAACGCCATCCACGACGCCATGCCCGATGTGGTGAAAACGCAGAAGAAATATAAAATCACAGGCGACACAGAAATCCCGCCCCAGCCCAACCGGGACTGCTACGGTCACGCCGACTCCCCGGCAGAGCTTTCCGGTGTGATTGCAGCTGCCCAGAAGCTGCTGGATGGACAGGCGCTGTATTTCTCCAGCTTCTCCGAGGTCTACGACAAATACGGCGTGGAATACTATTTCGATGATACCATTCTGGCCATCACCTGGAAGCAGGTGATCAGCGGCACCATGTACACCTTCTCCGAGGTAAAAATCGCCGACGCCTCCCAGTTCCGCCGCTACCTGGCAGGCGGAGAGTACGCCTCCGGCAAGCTGGTATATGCCACGGAAATGGCAAACACCGTCCATGCCGTGGTGGCTTCCAGCGGAGACTACTTCGGCTACCGCAGCGCAGGCACCGTGGTGTACAACGGCAGCGTATGCCGGGTCAACAACACCGCAGATACCTGCTACATCGACAAAAACGGCGATATGCTGTTCAGCCACATCTATTCCCCCATGGATCAGGCTTCCGTGGAACGGTTTGTGGAAGAAAACGACATCCGCTTCAGCCTCGCCTTCGGCCCGATTCTGGTGGAAAACGGCCAGCCCAACTCCTTCGGCGGCTATCCTCTGGGGGAAGTCAGCGACCAGAATGCCCGGGCTGCCATCTGCCAGATGGGGAAGCTCCATTATCTTCTGGTGAATGCCTGCGGCGAGGACGGCCACGCGCTGCCCAACATGTATCAGTTTGCCCGCCAGGTGGCGGAAACCGGCTGCATCAACGCCTACGCCCTGGACGGCGGCCAGACCACCGCGCTGGTGATGGACAACACCCTGGTCAACCGGGTGCTGCTGAATTATCAGAGGAAAATCACCGATATCATCTATTTTGCCACAGCGATCCCCAATTCCTGAAAAACAAAGCCCCGGCACACCTTTTACGGCGTGCCGGGGTTTTTATTGGATCATCATACTATTTCTCGATAAAATGGTTAATACCATTTTATCCTGCGCTTATCGCGCAGACCGCCAGTGGCGGTGAGAAATGTATGGACTACGTTTTTTAGCGGCGATGCCGCTGACCGCAAGACTGCGGTCTCATAAAACGGTATTTAACCGTTTTATGAAAAACTAGTATCAATAGAACATCAGATCGGAATAGGTGGGATAGGGCCAGTATTTCTTTGCGGTCAGCTCTTCCAGAGTATCTGCGTAGCCACGGATGGTCTCCATGGAAGCAAAAATCACGTTACGGCAGTAGCGGGCGGCATCCTCCGGCTCCCCGGGAATGGCTGCCAGCTCGCGCTTCATCTGCTCAACCCGCTCATACAGGCCGTCCTGGGCCTCAGAGAGTCTGGCAATCAGCCGGGTTTCACTGCTGCAGGAGGCGCCCATCTCCTTTTTGGCGGCAGCGGTTCTGCACAGCTCTCCGGTGTAGGCGGAGGCGGCGGGGAGAATCTGATGCAGCGCCATGTCGATCATGGTTTTGGCCTCGATGCTGATGATCTTCTGGTAGGCATCCAGATGGATGGCATACCGGGCGCGGAACTCGGACTCCGTGAAGATGCCGTGGCGTACCACCAGGTCGATGTTCTTGTCGCTGACATAAGCAGGCAGCGCCTCGGGCGAAGAGGCCAGATTGCTCAGGCCACGGCGGGCAGCCTCCTGCTTCCATTCCTCGGAATAGCCGTTGCCGTCGAAGATCACCCTCTGATGCTCGGTGAGGGCCCGGCAGACCAGCCTCTGCAGTGTGGCGTCAAAATCTTCGGCATTCTCCAGTTCATCGGCAAACCTCGCAAGCTGCTCGGCCATGATGGTGTTCAGGCAGATGTTGGGGCCGGCAATGGACTGGGAAGCGCCCACCATGCGGAATTCAAACTTGTTTCCGGTGAAGGCCAAGGGGCTGGTGCGGTTCCGGTCCGTGGTGTCCTGGGGAATGGGCGGGATCATGTCCACGCCAAGCCGCAGAACGCTCTTTTCGGGATCGGTGTAGTTGGCGCCGTCGATGATGGAATGGACCACGGCATTGAGTTCATCGCCCAGGAAAATGGAGACGATGGCGGGAGGGGCCTCGTGGGCGCCCAGACGGTGGTCATTGCCGGCATAGGCCACGGAGCAGCGCAGAAAATCCTGATACTCATCCACGCCCTGAATGAAGGCCGCCAGGAACAGCAGGAACTGGGCGTTCTGCCGGGGGGTCTTGCCGGGGCTGAAGAGGTTTTTGCCGCTGTCGGTGGCCAGGGACCAGTTGTTGTGCTTGCCGGAGCCGTTGACACCGGCGAAGGGCTTCTCGTGGAGCAGGCACACCAGATTGTGCTTGGCGGCGCACTTCTTCATGATCTGCATGATGATCTGGTTGCTGTCGCAGGCATTGTTTGCGTCGGTGTAGATCGGCGCCAGCTCATGCTGGCAGGGCGCGCCCTCGTTGTGCTTGGTCTTGGACAGAATGCCCAGCCGCCAGAGCTGTTCATCCAGATCCTTCATGAAGGAGGAAACCCGGGTGCGGATGGTGCCGAAATAGTGGTCATCCAGCTCCTGCCCCTTGGAGGGCATGGCGCCGAACAGGGTGCGGCCGGTGATCCGCAGATCCTCCCGCTGGGCATACAGGTCTCTGGGCAGCAGGAAGTATTCCTGCTCCGCGCCGACGCAGGTGACCACTTTTTTGGTCTCGTGGTCGCCGAACAGGCGCAGGATGCGGATGGCCTCCCGGGAAACTTCGTCGATGGAGCGAAGCAGCGGGGTCTTCTTATCCAGCGCTTCACCGGTATAGGAGAAGAAGCAGGTGGGGATGTAGAGGCTGCCGTCCCGGACAAAGGCGCAGGAGCTGGGATCCCAGGCGGTGTAGCCCCGGGCCTCGAAGGTGGCGCGCAGACCGCCGGAGGGGAAGGAGGAGGCATCCGGCTCGCCGCGCACCAGTTCCTTGCCGGAGAACTCCATGATGACCCGGCCGTCGCCGGTGGGAGAGATGAAGGAATCGTGCTTTTCCGCTGTGATGCCGGTCATGGGCTGGAACCAATGGGTGAAATGGGTGGCTCCCTTTTCGATGGCCCAATCCTTCATGGCCGCAGCGATGGCATTGGCGGTCTCCCGCCTCAGCTCCGCACCGGTGTCAATACAGGTTTTCCAAGCCTGATAGACATCCCGGGGAAGCCGCTGGCGCATGGTGGCTTCGTTGAAGACATCGCTGCCGAAAATCTCGGGAACATTCAAAACCGAATCCATAAAACATCCTTTCCAGTGCCGCAGAATCTGCCGCACCTGTCCGCAGACAGTATTTCTATCCTATTTTATGCCAGGGAACCGGAAAAAGCAAGGCGTGATACTGCGCAAAAACCGCCTCCGGCGGACATTTGTTTTTGGCAAAAAGGCTGAACACGGAAAACCATATTTTCGCACACCACATCTGCATTCTGCGCTGTATGGAGCTTCTGTTTGTATATAACGTCAAAAAAAGAAATACTTAATCATCAGAATTGATTTTTCCGCCAAGAAGCGTTATTATATAGGAAGAAATGTCAGTGGTTTTTCCCTGACAGGAAACATAGGAGGAATATCCAATGAATGAACTGCAGAAGCAGGTCAGCGCCATCGGCGTTGTGCCTGTCATCAAGCTGACCAATCCCACCCGGGATGCCGCTCCCCTGTCCGACGCTCTGTGCGCAGGCGGCGTGCCCGTGGCGGAGATCACCTTCCGGGCTGCCGGCGCCGATGAAGCCATGCGCATCATGGTCGAGCGCCACCCCGAGATGCTGGTGGGTGCCGGCACCGTACTCACCACCGAGCAGGTGGATAAAACCATCGCCGCCGGCGGCAAGTTTGTCGTCACCCCCGGTCTGGACATCGAGATCGTCAAGTACTGCCAGGAAAAGGGCATCACCTGCTTCCCCGGCTGCACCACCCCCACCGACTACCACGCCGCCTACAAGCTGGGTCTGGAGGTTCTGAAGTTCTTCCCCGCCGAGCAGAGCGGCGGTCTGGCCAAGATCAAGGCCATGGCTGCTCCCTTCGCCATGTTCAAGGTCATGCCCACCGGCGGCATCAGCCTCAAGAATCTGGCTGAGTACGCAGCCTGCCCCGTGATCTGCGCCTGCGGCGGCAGCTATATGTGCCCCGACAAGCTCATCACCGAGGGCAAGTGGGACGAGATCACCGAGCTGTGCAAGAAGTCCGTGGAGATCGTGAAGGAAGCACGGAAGTAATTTTCCGAAGGAGGCAACCACGATGTGTGAATACTACATCGCCCACGTGGGTATCAACTGCGAGAATGAGGAGGAAGCACTGAAGGGCGCTAAGATGTTCGAGGCTCTTTTCGGTCTGACCGTGAAGAACGGCAATTCCTCTGTCTTCGCCGGTACCGCTGTGGAGCTGAACAAGAAGCCCGGCCGCGGCAAGAACGGCCATATCGCCATCGGCACCCCGGATGTGGCTGCCGCAGTGGCTGATCTGGAATCCCGGGGCTTCACCTTCATTCCCGAGTCCGCCCGCTACAAGCCCGACGGCACACTGAATGCCATCTACATCTCCGAAGAGATCTGCGGCTTTGCCGTCCACCTCGTCGGTCTGAAGAAGTAAAACCTCCGGAATCTTCCGGAAGGCAAATCCAATCAACATTTCATCAATATGGAGGAACCTACCAATGGGAAAGATTATCACCTTCGGCGAGCTGATGCTGCGGCTTCAGCCCTATAACTACGAGCGCTTCGTCCAGTGCGACCATGTGGAATTCACCTTTGGCGGCGGCGAAGCCAATGTGGCCGTGTCCCTGGCCAACTACGGCATGGACGCTGCCTTTGTCACCAAGCTGCCCGCCCACGCCATCGGCCAGGCTGCTGTCAACTCCCTGCGCCGCTACGGCGTGGATACCTCCAAGATCGTCCGGGGCGGCAACCGTGTGGGCATCTACTTCAACGAGAAGGGCGCTTCCCAGCGCGGCTCCGTGTGCATCTATGACCGTGCCCACTCCGCCATCCAGGAGGCTCAGCCCAGCGACTTCGACTGGGATGCCATTTTTGAGGGCGCCGAGTGGTTCCACTTCACCGGCATCACCCCGGCTCTGGGCGCAAATGTCGTGGAAATCTGCAAGGATGCCTGCAAGGCCGCCAAGGCCCACGGCTGCAAGATCTCCTGCGACCTGAACTACCGTGGCAAGCTGTGGACCCGGGCCCAGGCCAGAGAGGCCATGACCGAGCTGTGCCAGTACGTGGATGTGTGCATCTCCAATGAGGAGGATGCCAAGGACGTCTTCGGCATCGAGGCCGAGGCCACCGACATCTACGGCGGCAGCCTGAACCACGAGGGCTACAAGTCCGTTGCCAAGCAGCTGGCGGACAAGTTCGGCTTCGAGATGGTGGCCATCACCCTGCGGGAAAGCCACTCCGCCTTCGACAACGGCTGGAGCGCCATGCTCTATAACGTTGCCAAGGATGAGTACTGCTTCTCCAAGAAGTACGACCTGCACATCATCGACCGTGTGGGCGGCGGCGACAGCTTCGGCGGCGGCCTGATCTACTCTCTGATGAACGGCAAGGACACCCAGGCAGCCGTGGAATTCGCGGTGGCAGCCTCCGCTCTGAAGCACTCCATCGAGGGCGACTACAACATGGTCACCGTTCCCGAAGTGGAGAAGCTGGCCGGCGGCGACGGCTCCGGCAGAATCCAGAGATAACCTCATAAAATGAATCGGTGCCTCACAAACATGGGGCACCGATATTTTTTATGTGCTTATCGGGTTGACTCAGCATCGCGGCAAATTGTAATTTGGCGGTATCGTTTTTTGTGGAGCACGCAATGCCTTCCCCGCCTAATTACAATTTACCTTCCATGCCGAAAGACAATTAGAGCGTAATCAGCCCGGCGTCCACCATTTTCTGCAGGCTCATGAGGATGCCAAGCTTGGCATGGCACCAGGTCAGACCGCCCTGGAAATAGACGGCGTAGGGAGGCCGGATGGGACCGTCGGCGGAAAGCTCGATGGAGCTGCCCTGGACAAAGGCGCCTGCAGCCATGATGACCTTGTCGTTGTAGCCGGGCATGTCCCAGGGCAGGGGATCGGCGTAGGAGTCCACGGGAGCGGCTGCCTGAATGCCCTTGCAGAAGGCGATCATGCCGGCCTCACTGCCCAGCTCCACCGCCTGGATGATGTCGTGGCGGCTTTCGGTGGCGTTGGGCACACAGCGGAAGCCCAGAGGCTCATAGAGGTTGGCGGCAAAGACGGCACCCTTTTCCGCCGCTGCCACCACGGTGGGGGCCAGGAAGAAGCCCTGGTACAGCGCGGGCATCAGACCCAGATTTGCGCCCACCTCCTGACCAAGACCCGGAGCAGACAGCCGGAAGGCGCAGCGGCTGACGCACCTGGCGGTTCCGCAGATGTAGCCGCCGATGGGCGCCAGACCGCCGCCGGGGTTCTTGATGAGGGAGCCCACCACCATGTCCGCTCCCACATCGGATGGCTCGATGGTCTCCACAAATTCGCCGTAACAGTTATCCACCATCACCAGCACATCGGGTTTGATGGCCTTGCAGAAGGCGATGAGCTCTCCGATCTGCTTTACGGAGAAGGTGGGGCGGGTGGCATAGCCCTTGGAGCGCTGGATGGTGATGAGCTTGGTTTTCTCGTTGATGGCAGCCCGGATGCCGTCGTAGTCAAAGGTGCCGTCGTCCAGCAGATCCACCTGACGGTAGCTTACGCCGTACTCTGCCAGGGAGCAGGGGCTTTCCCGGATACCGATGACCTCCTGCAAGGTGTCGTAGGGCAGACCCACCGGGGACAGCAGCTCGTCCCCGGGCAGCAGATTGGCACTCAGCGCCACGGTAAGAGCGTGGGTGCCGCAGGTGATCTGAGGGCGCACCAGAGCAGCCTCGGTGTGGAACACATCGGCGTAGACCTTCTCCAGATTGTCCCGGCCCAGATCGTCGTAGCCGTAGCCGGTGGTGGCGGCAAAGCAGGCGGCGGAGACCATGTTCTTCTGCATGGCGGCGATGACCTTGGCCTGATTGTATTCGGCCACCTTGTCGATTTCGTCAAACCGGTCCCGCAGCCGCTCCAGCGCCTTTTCCCCGTATTCATACACGGCAGGGGAGATCCCCATGGCCTGATATTGCTTCATCAGTTCTTCCATATCCGATTCTCTTTTCATTTTTTATTGGAAATCCCCCAAATTATATAAAAACCCGCCTCCTTTGTCAATAAGGAAGCGGTAAAATCCAAGCGGAAGGGGGAAAATACCAGCCCAACCACCGCAGGGGAGGAGCCTCCCCTGCAATCAGCGGTGGGGTGTTAATCTCTGCGTCGGTTGTTGTTTCCGAAGATTACCAGCAGCCGGAGCAGCTGCGCCAATGCCACGGCGGTGGCAGCCACGTAGGTCATGGCAGCGGCGGAGAGGGTCTTTCTGGCGCCCCGGCGCTCCTCCTCCGTCAACAGGCCCGTCTCCTCAATGGCGCTGAGGGCACGGCGGCTGGCATTGAATTCCACAGGCAGCGTGACCAGCTGGAACACCAGGGACAGTCCGAAGCAGGCGATGCCCAGGTAGACGAAGAAATAGGAAACCCGGCCCAGTGCGGACAGCAGCAGGCCGATCAGGATCAGCGGCATGGCCAGCCTGGAGCCAAAATTCGTCACCGGAATGATGGCGGCACGGATTCGGATGGGGAAGTACCCCTGGGCATACTGCACCGCGTGTCCTGCTTCGTGGCAGGCAACGCCGATGGCAGCGGTGGAGGTGCTGCCATAGACGTTGGTGGACAGCCGGATCACGTTGGCGCTGGGATCGTAGTGATCCGTCAGATTGCCGCTGATCTGCTCAATCCGCACACCCCGGACACCGTTGGCGCTCAGAACCCGCCGGGCGGCGTCCGCCCCGGTGAGTCCCCGGGAGGACAGCTGCCCGGAATACTTCTTGAAGGTGCTGTTCACATTGGCGCTGCATACCATGGAAAGGATCAGGCAGGGCAGCACCAGGACCACATAGGTCCAGTCGAAACCGTAATAATAAGGCATAGTTTTCTCCTTTTCGGGAAAATAAGGGACAAGTGAGTGCCCTTGCTTTGTTTCCCCTATTATAACACATTTTGGGAAAATGACAATTGCATGGGAACGGAGTTTACATCGAAAGAGGAAAATGTTCACAAACTGTTCATATATTACTCCGGGGAAACTGCTATACTTTAGCTGACACCAAAGGACAAAAGAAAGGAGGATGTTATGAACGATCCCGTAAAAAAGAGATACTTCTATACCACCATGGCTGTCTTCGGCGCCATCGGTCTGAGTATTCTCCTGTTTTTCCTGCTGTATCGGATGAAGGGCATCGGTGAAGTCGTGGATTCGCTGGTGCAGATTCTGTCGCCCTTTATTTACGGCGGCGTGGTTGCGTACCTTCTGCGCCCCATGTGCAATGGGTTCGAGGGCTTCTTTAACAAGCATCTTCCCGGAAAAATGAAAAAACATGCGGCGGTATTGGCGATTGTCAGCAGCCTGATTGTGACGGCACTGCTGATTTATACGCTCATTGCCATGGTTGTGCCCCAGGTCTACGACAGCATTGTCACCATGTGGACCGCGATCCCTGCCAAGGTCCGGCAGTTTATCGAATGGGCGGATGCCACCTTTGGCGAGGACGAGCGGATCGATGCCATTCTGAATTCCTTCAATACCAGCTACGAAAAGCTCTATTCCGAGTTGGGAGATTGGGTCAGCGGCACCCTGGTTCCCAAGGTTACGACAGCAATCTCCGGCTTTGGCTCCAGTATGTTCAAGGTTTTTCGGGTGGTGTATAACCTACTCATCGGCTTTATTGTGGCAGTTTATGTGCTGTTCAGCCGCAAGCGTTTCGCCAGACAGTGCACACTGGTGATTCGCGGCTTTTTCTCCGAGAAGTGGGCACAGACCATTCTGGATGAAGTGACGCTGGTGGACAAGATGTTCGGCGGCTTCCTGGATGCCAAGATTCTGGATTCTGCCATCATCGGCGTGCTGTGCTATCTGGGCTGCATCATCATGGGGATGCCCAATGCGCTGATCGTATCGGTGGTCGTGGGCATTACCAATATCATTCCCTTCTTCGGCCCCTTTATCGGCGCTGTTCCCATGACCCTGCTGATCCTCATCGAGGATCCACTGAAGGCCCTGTGGTTCGTGATTTTCGCCATCGTTCTGCAGCAGCTGGACGGCAACTTCATCGGCCCCAGAATCATGGGCAACCGCATCGGCATCTCGGGTTTCTGGGTCATGTTTGCCATCATCCTCTTCGGTGGTCTCTGGGGCGTCATGGGTATGATTATCGGCGTTCCGCTGTTTGCGGTGATCTATGACCTGGTGAAGAAGCTGGTTCGCAGAGGTCTGGCAAAGAAGGGGAAAGTCGAAATGTGGGAGCAGTACAGGGCTGATTTCCCCAATGAGGACATTCAGCCTGTTCTGGAACCGATGGAGCGGATCACGGACTGGACAAAGGAAGACTGGATCAAGCATCTGCACAAAGCCAGGGAAAGCGCTTCTACACAGTGGCGGCGTTTCAGCGGCTGGATTGTCAGAGTGTGGAACTTCCTGAAGAAGTGGACGCTCATGATCTGGGGCTTCCTGAAAAAGTGGTCCCTGATCATTGGACGCTTCCTGAAGAAATGGGCACTTCTCATCTGGAATTTCCTGAAAACCTCCGCTCAGCGGATCGGCAGCTCCCTGAGAGCGCTGTTTGGAAAGCTTCGGAAGAAAAAATCATAACAAACAGCCGCCGCGACCAAAGCGGCGGCTTGTTTTCAAATCATGGAGAGAGAATATGAACTACGCAGAGATAAAGAATTGTGACATTGCCAACGGCCCCGGTGTTCGGGTGAGCCTGTTTGTCTCCGGGTGTACCCACCATTGCCCCGGCTGCTTCAATCAGGTGGCCTGGGATTTTGACTACGGAAAGCCCTTCACCCAGGAGACCATTGATAGTATTCTCGCGATGCTGCAGCCCGGTTATATCAAGGGGCTGACATTGCTGGGCGGCGAACCCTTTGAACCGGAAAATCAGCCCGCCGTGGTGGAGCTGCTGCGGCAGATCAAGGCAAAATACCCCGAAAAGAGCATCTGGGCCTTCTCCGGCTATCTCTTCGACCGGGATATTCTGGCGGGGCGGCTGGGGCCCTGGGAGATCACCCGGGAATATCTGAGCTATCTGGATGTGCTGGTGGATGGTCCCTTCGTGGAAAGCCGGAAGAACCTGAGCCTGCGGTTCCGGGGCTCGGAGAACCAGCGCATCATCGATGTGCCTGCATCCCTGGCGGAAAACCGTATTGTGCTCTGGCAGGACTGGCAGGGCGAGGGAAGGGGAATGAAATAATGGAGAAAATCGCAGTCAGGAAGCTGCGGGCCAATGCTCAGCTTCCCACCTATGGCTCCGCCGGGGCGGCGGGGGCGGATCTGTATGCCTGCCTGGAGGAAGCGGTGACCATTGCCCCGGGGGAAACGGTCTTTGTTCCCACGGGTCTTGCCATGGAGATCCCGGCTGGATATGTGGGCCTGATCTACGCCCGCAGCGGCATGGCCTGCAAACGGGGTCTGGCGCCTGCCAACAAGGTGGGCGTCATCGACAGTGATTACCGAGGGGAATTTATCGTCGCCCTTCACAACCACGGCAGCCGACCCCAGACCGTGGACTGCGGCGAACGGATTGCCCAGCTGGTCATCACCCCGGTGCTGATGCCCGGCTTTGCGGAAGTGGCGGAGCTCTCCGATACCAGCCGTGGCTCCGGCGGATTCGGCTCCACGGGGAAATAAAGAATGGCTGCTTTCCCATCGGAAAGCAGCCAAAATGGATCATTCGGCGCAGAGAGCGGCGTATTCTACGTTCACACTTTCCTCGCAGGAGCGCATGGCCAGGATGGTCTTTTCCAGCACCTCGTCCAGGCTCCAGCCTAGCCGGTCGGCGCCGTCTTTGATGACATCCCGGCTGCAGCCGGCGGCGAACTTCTTGTCCTTGAATTTCTTTTTCAGGCTGCCCAGCTCCATATCAATGACGGATTTGGAGGGGCGCATTCTGGCAGCGGCGCCGATGAGGCCGGTGAGCTCATCCACGGCGAAGAGCACCTTCTCCATCTGATGCTGAGGCTCCACGTCGCAGCACAGACCAAAGCCGTGGGAGCAGATGGCGTGAACCATCTCCGGCTCGGCATGGATTTCGGCAAGAAGCGCGGGCGCCTTCCGGCAGTGCTCCTCGGGATACTTTTCGAAATCCACATCATGGAGCAGTCCGCACAGACCCCAGAAATCCTCCTCTTCGCCGAAGCCCAGCTCCCGGGCGTACCAGCGGATGACGCCCTCCACAGTCAGGGCGTGGAGAATGTGGAAAGGCTCCTGGTTGTATTTTTGCAGCAGAGACAGCGCCTGCTGCCGGGTGATGGCAGTGGTCATATCGAATCCCTCCGGGTATTTGTTTTTCAGGGAATATTATAGAATTTCCTCAGCTTGCTGTCAAGCGTGGGGGCGATTTTTGCAATGGGGTGATTTTCGTGTCAAATGTGGTGGATTACATGCGCTGGCGTGGCGACCTGACCTTTACCCAGGACCCGCCCAACAACGTGGATTCGCTGATTTTCTCCGCGCTGGCCTATATCTGCTGGGAGGGAAAGCCGACCCAGGAGCCGTATACGCCCATCTCCCTGCGTGAGGCTGCGGAGGAATTCTTCCGGCTGCCGGATCAGAAAAATCGCTGCCGGGGGCAAAATGACCTGGAGCTGCTCCAGGCGGCGGCGGACTGCACCCGGTTTGGCCAGGCAAAGCTGGTGCGCTACCGGGATCAGTTTGTCCCGGAGGAGGATACCCAGTTTGCGGCGGTGACCTGGCTTTTGGACGACGGCAGCATCTACATCAGCTTCCGGGGAACGGACAATACACTGGTGGGCTGGAAGGAAGACTTCAACATGTGCTACCGGCAGATGGTTCCGGCCCAGCGGCTGGCGGTGAACTATGTCCGGGAGCTGTACGCCGAATATATGGCCCCTATGCGGATCTGCGGCCATTCCAAAGGCGGCAATCTGGCGGTGTTTTCCGCTGCCAGAAGCTCGCCCATGATCCAGGAATCCATTCTGGCGGTCTACAACAACGACGGCCCCGGCTTCACGGACTACATGATCGGCGACCCGGGTTACCTGGCCATGGTGCCGAAAATCCACACCTTCGTGCCCCAGTCCTCCGTCATAGGTTTGCTGATGGAGCATGAGGAGCCTTATACCATTGTCCGCAGCAGCCAGATTGCCATTTTGCAGCATGACACCTTCACCTGGGAGGTCATGGGCAAGGAGTTGATCCCGGTGGAGGAGCTGACGTTGGATTCCCGGTTTATCCACGAGACCATCAAGAACTGGCTCCGGGAAATGGATATGGAGGAGCGCAATGAGATGGTGGAGGCGCTGTTCACCCTGCTGACCTACGGCAACGTGGAGAAGGCTGTGGATATATTCCATCCAAAGAATCTGCGCAATTATCTGAAGCTCTTCGGTTCCGATGAAAACATCCGCAGTGTCCTCACCGGCGAATTTGAAAACCTTCTGGAAGCCGCGAAGAAATCCAGAAAGAACAGCGCGGAACTGCCGGAAGCCCTGGAAAGCGGAAAAACGGAATAATATGCATATTTTCTATGCTCAGCAGGCAGACAAATTGTAATTAACCGCACTGGCGCGGCAGCGCCCTTGGCTCTCCCTTTGGGAGAGCTGTCAGCCGAACAGGCTGACTGAGAGGGTACCGCAGTCGGGAAAAGGTGCATCTCTATGGTGCGGCACCCTCTCAGGTATGCCCCTACGGGGCAGCCAGCTCTCCCATAGGGAGAGCCAAGGTCGCTTCGCTTCGCAAAAACGATACCGGGCTGTACCCAGGAGTGTGGCGAATACACACCAGCCCTTTTGCCTGCGCGGCTCGCGCCGCCATTGTCCGCCGCGACTCGCGGCCAAATTACAATTTGCTGAGTGAACACGATCATCATATTCTCAAAAATAAGAAACAATGGGTTGCCGCTTTTGGCAACCCATTGTACTTTTTTATTCAGATGACCCGGACGCGGAGGACGCCTTCGATTTTCTCCATATCCTTCGCCACGGCATCGGAGGCCTTGTGGTCCAGATCCAGCATGGTCACGGCGTATTCGCCCCGGCTCTTGTTCATCAGTCCGGCGATGTTGATGCCCTCGGAGGCAACGGCGGTGGTGAAGCGGCTCAGAGAGTTGGGGATGTTCCGGTGCAGGATGCAGATTCGGCCCGCACTGGTGCACACACCCATATCGCAGTTGGGAAAGTTCACCGAGTTGACGATGTTGCCGTTTTCCAGGTAATTCATCACCTGATTCACAGCCATCTTGGCACAGTTGTCCTCGGACTCCTCGGTGGAGGCGCCCAGATGGGGGATGGCAATGCAGCCGGGCATATTGGCGGTCTTGTCGTTGGGGAAATCGGTGACGTAGCGGGCCACCTTGCCGGAGGCCAGCGCCTGGGCCATGGCATCGTCATCCACCAGCAGGTCCCGGGCAAAGTTCAGGATGATGACGCCGTTCTTCATGGTGGCGATGGTCTCGGCGTTGATCATCTTGCGGGTGTCGTCCAGCAGCGGGGTGTGCAGGGAGATGATGTCGCAATTGGCAAAGATATCCTCCCGCTTGTTCACCCGGGTGATGTGGCTGTCCAGATGCCAGGCTGCATCGATGGAGATGAAGGGGTCGCAGCCGTAGACCTCCATGCCCAGACGGCGGGCCGCATTGGCAAGAGGGCCGCCCACGGCGCCCAGGCCCACAACACCCAGCTTCCGTCCCAGGATCTCATGGCCGGCAAACTTTGACTTGCCCTTCTCCACCTTCTTGGCCACATCGCCTTCCGATGCAATGGACTTGACCCAGTTGATGCCGCCCACCACATCCCGGCAGCCCAGCAGCAGGCCGCAGAGGGTTGCCTCCATGACGCTGCGGGCATTGGCGCCGGGGGTATTGAATACCACGATGCCCTGCTCGGCGCATTTGTCCAGCGGGATATTGTTGACGCCTGCACCTGCCCGGGCCACTGCCAGCAGCTTCTCGGGAAGCTCCAGATCGTGCATAGCCGCACTGCGCACCAGAACGGCGTCCGCATCCTTCAGTTCCTCCGTGACGGTGTAATTCTCCTTCCAGAGCGCAGTGCCCTTGGGGGAGATTTTATTCAAATAATGTACCTGGTACATGGGAATTACCTCTTTTCCGGTCTGGGACCTGTATGATTACCCGTTTTTCTTCTCGAAGTCGGCCATGAACTCCACCAGCGCTTCCACACCTGCTCTGGGCATGGCGTTGTAGATACTGGCCCGCATACCGCCCACGGAACGGTGGCCCTTCAGGTTCTTCAAGCCCGCCGCGTCCGCTTCCGCCACAAATTTGGCGTTCATCTCGTCACTGCCGGTGACGAAGGGCACGTTCATCAGGGAGCGGTCCTTCTTCTCCACGGTGCCGTGGAACAGGCGGCTTTCGTCCAGGAAGTCATAGAGGATGGCAGCCTTTTCCTCGTTGCGCTGCTTCATGATCTCCAGACCGCCCTGATTCAGGAGCCACTTGAAGACCTTGCCGCAGATATAGATATTGTAGCAGGGAGGGGTATTGTACATGGAGCCGTTGTCGGCATAGGTCTTGTAGCGGAGCATGCTGGGGGTAGCCGGATAACAATTCTCCGTAATCAGATCCTCCCGCAGGATGCCCACCACCACACCGGCAGGGCCGATGTTCTTCTGCACGCCGCCATAGACAAAGCCGTACTTCGTCACGTCCATGGGCTCGGACAGGAAGCAGCTGGACACATCGGAAACCAGCATTTTGCCCTTGGTGTTGGGCAGCTGCTTATACTTGGTGCCATAGATGGTGTTGTTCTCGCAGATATAGACATAGTCCGCATTCTCGCTGATGGGAAGATCGGAGCAGTCGGGAATGTAGGAGAAATTGCGGTCGGCAGAGGAGGCAATGGCGTTGGCCTGGCCGTACATCTGGGCTTCCTTCCATGCCTTCTTGGCCCAGACACCAGTGATGATATAATCGGCAACGCCGTGGGGCATCAGATTCATGGGAACCATGGCAAACTGGGTGTGGGCACCGCCCTGCATGAACAGCACCTTATAGTTGTCGGGGATATTCAGCAGGGTGCGCAGATCCGCCTCCGCTTCGTCAATGATCTGCTGATATGCCTTGGAGCGGTGGCTCATCTCCATGACGGACATACCGGTTCCCCGGTAATCCAGCATTTCGGCGGCGGCTTCCTTCAGGACTTCCTCAGGCAGCACAGCGGGGCCTGCGGAAAAATTATATACTCTGGACATGACAAATCCTCCATTTTCAGTCTTTGGCAATGAGCTTCTCAATCAGCTTGTAGCCGTGGGGTTCAAAGTTTCCGGAAGCCCGTGCCTCTTCTTCCGTGAACCGGCGCACCATTTTGCGCTGTCTGGTGCTGTCATAGAGCACATAAGGCACCGGGTCGCCGGTATGGGTGCGGATGCGGATGGGCGTGGGATGGTCGGGCAGCACCAGCATGCGGAAATCCTCTCCGGCATCCTCCATGGCCTTTTTCACCAGGGCAACCAGGCGGCTGTCCAGATACTCGATGGACTTGACCTTTTCATGCACCTTGCCCTGGTGGCCCATCTCATCGGGGGCCTCCACATGGATATAGGCGAAATCGCAGCCATCCTTCAGTAAAGCATCAATGGCCGCCTGGGCCTTGCCCTCATAATTCGTATCGATGGAACCGGTGGCACCCTCGACCTTGCACACCTTCATGCCTGCCCCCACGGCGATGCCCTTCAGCAGATCCACAGCAGAGATCATGGCGCCCTTCAGGCCGGTCTTTTCCTCAAAATTCTGAACCCTCGGCTTGGTGCCTGCGCCCCAGAACCAGAGGGCGTTGGCCTTGTTCTTGCCGGCGGCCTTCCGGGCTTCGTTGACGGGATGGTTGTTCAGCACCAGGAAGCTCTCGCGCATCATGTTCCGCAGGACTTCCTCCTCGGGAAGATAGGGTCCGATGACGCTGCCCAGATGATCGTGGGGCGGCTCCAGATGGCTGACCCGGCCATGCTTCCAGACTAAGATATGGCGGTAGCTGGTGCCGGTGTAGAACCGGAAGTTGTCGTTATTGAATTTATCCCGGATGGCATCCATCAGAATGTCCGCGTCCTCCGTGGCAATTTCGCCGGAGCTGTGATCCAGAATGGTCTTTTCCTGGTAGGGCTCCTCCTCGGTCAGGGTGACAATGTTGCTGCGGAAAATCACATCGTCATCCTCCATGGCAACACCCACGCTCAAAGCCTCCAGGGGAGATCGTCCGGAGTAGTTTGCAGCGGGATCATAGCCCAGCACAGACAGATTGGCAACATCGCTGCCGGGAGCCATACCGACCGGCACATTCTGCACCATGCCGATGATTCCCTTGCCCGCCAGTTCATCCATTACGGGGGTATTGGCTGCTTCCATGGGGGTTCTTCCGCCCAGCTCCGCAATGGGCTCATCGGCCATGCCGTCGCCCAAAACCACGATATACTTCATATAGGTGTTCTCCTTGCATCTATATTCGTCCGTTGCCCAAGGACAACAGATATAAATTTACTGATTATAATACCACGTTTCCCTTCCAATTACAATATGAATATATACCAGAAAATGTGTCGAATTCCAAAAAAAAGGTATGCAACATTCCGTAGCTTTTTGTTCCCGAGTGCCAAATAATCCCATGACACAGAAAACGGCGCACTTGACCGTCGTGCCATTGTGTGATAGTATTATTTTGGTCAATATAGACAACTCTGTCATTCAGAAAGGAAGCAAAACATATGAAAGACTGCAAATGCGGTTACTGCATGGGCGGCGAGATCCTGGCGGGCTTCGGCATCAAGATCTGCGATCTGGGCGTCAGCCAGCTGATTCTCTTCAAGGAGCAGAGCCACCCCGGCCGGGTCATCGTGGCCTATAAAGATCACGTCAGCGAGCTGGTGGATATCAGCGAGGAAGACCGCAACGCCTTCTTTGCCGATGTGGCCAAAGCCGCCAACGCCGTGCACAAGGCATTCGGCCCCGATAAGGTCAACTACGGCGCCTACGGTGACGGCGGCTGCCACCTGCACTTCCATCTGGTACCCAAATACAAGGACGGCTTCGAATGGGGCACCACCTTCGCCATGAACCCCGGCCGCGTCACCCTCAGCGATGACGAATATGAGGACATGATCCGGAAAATCAAGGACAATTTGTAAAACGCAGCAGAAAACCACGACAGGCAAACGCTAGTCGTGGTTTTTTGCTGTTGACAAATCTCAGTTTTTGCAGTATGATTTGTATAACAAATCATACTTTCAGGAGGAAATCATATGAACAACTTCCCGTCAGGTAAATATGCATGGACGGTCACTGTGGGTGAGAAGGGGCAATTTGTCATCCCCAAGCAGGCCCGGGAGCTGTTTGACATCAAGCCCGGGGACACCCTGATCCTTCTGGGGGACATTGAACGGGGCATCGCCATTCCGCCCAAGGCCGCCTTTGAAGCCATCCACAACCGCATTTTCGACACCGAAAGCAAATAAAGGAGGCCCGTTTCATGAAAAAAATCATGTTTTTCTGCATTCCCGCCTACGGCCACCACAACCCCACCCTGCCTGTTGTTGCAGAGTTGGTCAGGCGCGGTAATGCGGTCCGGTACTATTCCTTTGAAGAGTTCCGGGAAAAGGTCACCGCCACAGGCGCCGAATTCTTCCCATGCGACGCATTTCTGCCCCCCATGTCCAAAGAGCAGGAGACCGCCGTCAAAAATGTCTCCAACACGGAGATGAGCATCGTGGATCTGCAGACCACCGGACGGATGGACGGCTTCCTGAAGGAGCAGGTGCAGGAATTCAGGCCCGATATCATCGTCTCCGACTCCGTCTGCTTCTGGGGCAAGCTCACCGCCCGGAAGTACGGCATCCCCCTGGTGGTCTCCACGACGACCTTCGCCTTCAATAAGTATTCCTCCCAGTATATGAAGAGCAGCTTCTCCGAGATCTGGGATCTGATCCGGGGCAGCGGACGGGTCAAAAAGGAGCTGAAAGCGCTGGAGCAGTACGGCTACCATGAGAAAAGCATCATGCCCCTGGTGCAGAGCGACAACTACACCGACTCCGTCGTCTACGCCACCAAAGCCTACCAGCCCTGCTCGGGCACCTTCTCAAAGCACTATGCCTTCGTCGGCCCTTCGGTGTTTTCGGAACTGACACCGAACAAGCAGGGCAAGCCCCTGGTGTATATCTCCCTGGGCACCGTCATCAACGACCGCCCCGACTTCTACCATAAGTGCATAGAAGCCCTGGCCGAGGATCCTGTGGAGGTGCTGATCTCCTGCGGAAAGGCTGTGGATCAGGAGCAATTTCAGAACCTGCCGGAAAATGTCACGGTGCAGCCCTATGTGGATCAGCTGGAGGTGCTCTCCCGGGCCAGCGTATTTCTGACCCACTGCGGCATGAACAGCGTCTCCGAAAGCCTGTACATGGCCGCCCCCATGGTGCTGTTCCCCCAGACCAACGAGCAGCGGGCGGTGGCAAGACGGGCCGGGGAAATGGGCGCCGGTATTCAGCTGAAGGATGACTCCGCCGAAGCCATCCGCGATGCCGTCAGAACCATCCTGGGCAATGACGAATATGCCTGGAATGCCATGCGCTGCAGCCAGGATTTCCGCAGCGCACCCGGCCCAAAAGGTGCAGCGGAATTCATTGAAGCCGCCCCGCATCTGATGCCGGAAGAGGATCGGAAGCTGCGCCGGGCAGAGCTTTTCCCGGGCATTGCCCAGCTTTGCTACTGGCTGGTGATGATTCCGGTGATCCTTTTCCTGCCGAAGCTCACAGGAATCGGAAGCTGGTGGATTTACGCCATTGCCGCCAATCTTTTGCTCCCGCTGTATAAGAACCTGACGGATAAGCTGGCGCAGAAAGCAATTCAACTGTGAATGGCATCATGTAAAAAACCTTTCCAGCCATTGCGGTAGGGTGCAACATCAAAAATTGTAATTTACCGATGAGTGGACGGAACCGGATAACGAACGGCGTGCACCAAGGCTCCCTCTGGGAGGGAGCTGGCCGCGAAGC
>CALYTP010000014.1:0-28126 GCA_945486915.1 uncultured Clostridia bacterium
TCGGCTGACAGCTCTCCCAAAGGGAGAGCCAAGGGCGCTGCCGCGCCAGTGCGGTAAAATACAATTTGTCTGTCTAATAACACATCCAACAATAAGAGCGGGGCCCGCTAATCAGCGAGTCCCGCTCTTTTCTTATACAGTTTTACACAATGCCCTGGGCGTTCATGGCGTCGGCAACCTTCAGGAAGCCGGCGATGTTGGCACCGGCCACGTAGTTGCCTTCCATGCCATAGGCCTTGGAGGCGTCGTCGATGTTGTGGAAAATGTTCACCATGATGCCCTTCAGCTTGGCATCCACTTCCTCGAAGGTCCAGCTCAGACGCTCGGAGTTCTGGGTCATTTCCAGAGCGGAGGTTGCCACGCCGCCTGCGTTGGAGGCCTTGCCGGGGCAGAACAGGATGCCGTTGTCCTGGAAGTACTTGGTGGCATCCAGGGTGGTGGGCATATTGGCGCCCTCGGCCACGGCGAAGCAGCCGTTTGCCACCAGCATCTTGGCATCGTCCAGCGTCAGCTCATTCTGGGTGGCGCAGGGCAGAGCCACGTCACACTTGGTGCTCCACACGCCCTTGCCCTCGTGGTAGACGGCGTTGGGACGGGCCTTGGCATACTCGGTCAGTCTTGCGCGCTTGACCTGCTTGACTTCGATCAGCGTAGCGACATCGATGCCGTCGGGATCGTAAATCCAGCCGTTGGAATCGGTGCAGGTGACGGGCTTGGCACCCAGCTGCCATGCCTTTTCGATGGCATAGGTAGCCACGTTGCCGGCGCCGGAAACCACAACGGTCTTACCCTGCAGGCTCTTGCCGTTGCAGCGCAGCATCTCGTCGGTGAGGTACAGCAGGCCGTAGCCGGTGGCCTGGGTACGGGCCAGGCTGCCGCCGTAGCTCAGACCCTTGCCGGTGAGAACGCCCTCGTACAGGTCGCGGATGCGCTTGTACTGGCCGAACAGGTAGCCGATCTCCCGGCCGCCCACGCCAATGTCACCGGCGGGCACGTCGGTATCGGCGCCGATATATTTGCAAAGCTCTGTCATGAAGCTCTGGCAGAAGGCCATAACCTCGCGGTCAGACTTGCCCTTGGGGTCAAAGTCCGCGCCGCCCTTGCCGCCACCGATGGGCAGGCCGGTGAGGGAGTTCTTGAAGACCTGCTCAAAGCCCAGGAACTTCAGGATGCTCAGATTGACGGAGGGATGGAACCGCAGGCCGCCCTTGTAGGGGCCGATGGCGCTGTTGAACTGGATGCGGTAGCCGTTGTTCACCTGAACCTGGCCCTTGTCATCCACCCAGGGCACCCGGAACATGATGACCCGCTCCGGGGTGGTCAGCCGCTCCAGCAGAGCGTTCTTGCGGAAAGCGTCCTCGTTTTTCTCGATGACGACGGCCAGAGAATCCAGCACCTCGGTGACAGCCTGAATGAACTCGGGCTGGTTGGGATTCTGAGCCTTTACGCGCTCCAAAACTTCATTGACATAGCTCATGGATGATCGTACTCCTTTGTACTCCATAGAATCTGATGTGCGGGAAAGAATATTTACACGCAGCGCATACAAATGTACTCCCACCGCGCATTACGGAGGTCATTGTACCAAATGTTTTTTCAGAATGCAACGTTTTTCTGCAAGTTTTTTTCTGCAACTTGCAGAACTGGGCAAAGGTGCAGAAGATCAGGCCCGCAATCCCCTACTTTTTGTTGTTTTTCACAGGACAGGTTGCATCAGATGATTTCCCAGCCAATGTAGCGAAGGATATCATCCTCCCCCTACATTGGCCGGGCAAATCGCTTTCAATCACATACAAAAACAGAGGCGGTTTCCCGTCTCTGTTTTTGGAAATCTGCTTATTGAAATTTGCTTAGTACGCAACGCCCCAGTAGATCATCTTGTCCGCAGGCTTTCCGCAGCAGGCGCAGGTGTCGCCCAGATGCTCCTGCCGGAAGGGGATGCAGCGGGAGGACATGCCTGCCTCCTCCTTCATCTTCAGCTCGCACTCCAGGCTGCCGCACCACATGGTCTTAACGAAGCCGCCGTTCTTTTCCTGCAGCTGCTTGGCTTCCTCAATGCTGTGGGCCTCGTAGATATGCTCCTCCAGGTTCTTCTTTGCCCGCTCATACATGCCCTGATGCACCAGCTCCAGCTGCTGCGCCGCAGCGGTCTCCAGCTCATCCAGGCTGACAACGGTCTTCTCCCGGTCGGTACGGCGCACCAGCACGCACTGGCCGTTCTCCAGATCCCGGGGGCCGCACTCGACGCGCAGGGGCACGCCCTTCATCTCGTACTCGGCGCACTTCCAGCCCATGGAGTTATCGGAATCGTCCACCTTCACCCGGAAGCCGGCCTTCTCCAGCCGCTCCTTCAGACCGTAAGCCGCATCCAGAACGCCGGGCTTATGCTGCGCCACAGGCAGGATGACGATCTGAATGGGGGCAATCTTGGGCGGCAGCACCAGGCCGTTGTTGTCGCCGTGGGTCATGATGATGCCGCCGATGAGGCGGGTGGACACACCCCAGGAGGTCTGGTGGGGGTTGACCTTCTGGTTGTTCTTGTCGGTGAACTCGATTTCAAACGCCTTGGCAAAGCCGTCGCCGAAGTAGTGGGAGGTACCGGCCTGCAGCGCCTTGCGGTCGTGCATCATGCACTCGATGGTGTAGGTGGCCTCGGCGCCGTTGAACTTCTCCTTGTCGGTCTTCTGGCCCCGGGTGACGGGCATGGCCAGGACGTTCTCGCAGAAGTCGGCATAGATGTTCAGCATCTGCTCGGTGAAGGCCCGGGCCTCCTCGGCGGTGGCGTGCATGGTGTGGCCCTCCTGCCACAGAAATTCCCGGTGGCGCAGGAAGGGACGGGAGGTTTTCTCCCAGCGCAGGACGGAGCACCACTGGTTATACTTCAGGGGCAGATCCCGGTGGGACTGGATGATCTGGGCAAAATGCTCACAGAACAGCGTCTCGGAGGTGGGACGGATGCAGTAGCGCTCCTCCAGCTTTTCGCTGCCGCCCATGGTGACCCATGCGCACTCGGGAGCAAAGCCCTCCACATGATCCTTCTCCTTCTGCAGCAGGCTCTCAGGGATCAGCATGGGCATATACACATTCTCCACGCCCACCTTCTTGAAGGAAGCATCCATGATTCGCTGGATGTTCTCCCAGATGGCGTAGCCGTAGGGACGGTAGATGAACACGCCCTTGATGGAAGAATAGTCGATCAGCTGTGCCTTCTTGCACACATCGGTGAACCACTGAGCAAAGTCAACCTCCATGTCGGTGATCTGCTCAACCTTTTTCTCCTTGGCCATTTTTCTTTCCTCCTGTATTGGAACCCGGAAACGGGTTTTCTTTCAAAATTTGTTCACAATATTATAACACACCTGTCAAGCCTTTTCCTAGTATCTGATGCATTTTCTGAAAATACTTTTTCCTTCCTTGCGATTTTTGCGGATTCGTGGTAGGATAGAAGCAAACAAATTAAAGAAGACCCCCGATCATCACTTTTTTGAGGTGCGCTATGAAATCTATCCGGGAAATCTACAAAATCGGCAAAGGCCCCAGCTCGTCCCACACCATGGGCCCGGAGCGGGCCGCCGGACTGTTCCGCAGTGAGTTCTCCCAGGCGGACGGCTTCCGGGTCATTCTCTATGGTTCTCTCAGCAAAACCGGCGTGGGCCACGGCACCGACCGGGTCATCCGGGAAACATTGGCACCGCTGCCCACCGAGATCCTGTTCTCCAACGAGGAGCTTCCCGCCGATGCCCACCCCAACACCATGGATCTCATCGCCCTGCAGGGCGGCAGCGAGATCGGACGGATGCGGGTGGAATCCATCGGCGGAGGCGACATCCGCATCCCCGGCAGGAGGGCGGACAGCAGTGAAGAGGTCTACATCGAGCACTCCTTCGCCGAAATCGCCGATTTCTGCAAGTGGCGCTATATCCACACCCTCAGCGAGTATGTGGAGCTCAACGAAGGCCCCGAGATCTGGGACTTCCTGATGGAGGTCTGGCAGGTCATGAAGCGCGCCATCGACGAAGGTCTCCGCGCCTCGGGTACGCTGCCCGGAGGGCTCAACGTCCAGCGGAAGGCAAAGTTCCTCTTTGAGCAGAAGGCCGAGCACCATGAGCCGGCGCTGAACGAATTCCAGCAGATTGCAGCCTACGCCTACGCCGTGGCCGAGCAGAACGCGGACAACGGCACCATCGTCACCGCCCCCACCTGCGGCGCCTGCGGCGTGCTCCCCGCGGTTCTGAAATACGCCCAGGTCACCAAGGGCTTTTCCGATGAGCAGATCTGCCGTGGCCTTGCCACCGCAGGCATCATCGGCAACCTGACCAAGAGCAACGCCTCCATCTCCGGCGCAGAGTGCGGCTGTCAGGCCGAAATCGGCACCGCCTGCTCCATGGCGGCAGCCGCTCTGGCAGAGCTGTACAAGCAGAATCTCGACCAGGTGGAGTACGCCGCCGAGGTGGCCATGGAGCACCACCTGGGCCTGACCTGCGACCCCATCTGCGGTCTGGTGCAGATTCCCTGCATTGAGCGCAACGCCGTGGCCGCCATGCGGGCGATGAACGCCTGCAACCTGAGCTACTTCCTCACCGGCTCCCGAAACATCAGCTATGACATGGTCTGCCGGGCCATGCACGAAACCGGCATCAATCTGAACAAACGCTTCCGGGAAACCAGCGAAGGCGGCCTGGCAAGGCTCTATAACCGCAGGCGGCAGGGATAACCACTCTCAATGAAATTCGACAGGATGTGATACCATGGATCTTAAAAATCTCACCGCCTTTATCCATGTGGCGGAGCTGGGCAGCTTTACCAAGGCCGGCGTCGCCCTGGGCTGTTCCCAGTCCACCATCTCCTTCCAGATCCGACAGCTGGAGGAGGAGCTGGGCTTCCCCCTCTTTGAGCGGATCAACCGCACCGTGGTGCTGACGGAAAAGGGCCGGCAGGTTCTGGTCTTCGCCCACCAGATCCGCAAGATGACTGCGGAGCTGAAGCAAAACATCCATGCCGATTCGGCCCATCCTGTCCGCGTCCGGGTGGCCATGTCCGACTCCCTGTGCAATTCCCTGCTGGCTGACAATTTCCAGAGCTTTCTGGATGACCATCCCGGCATCCATCTGAAGATCGTGGCTGCGGGCACCGAGGAAATGTTCCGGCTGCTTGACCACAACGAGGTGGACGCCATCCTGACTTTGGAGCGCCACATCTACAACACCGAATATGTCATTGTCCGGGAGGAGCAGGTGGAAAACCACTTTGTCGTATCTGCCGACTCTCCGCTGGCATCCACGGGGTCAATTCCCATCGCGGAGCTGGTGCATGAGCCATTCATCCTCACCGAAAAGGGCATGAGCTACCGCCGTCTTCTGGATGAACAGCTGGCCCAGCGGAGCCTGGAGATTCTCCCGGTGCTGGAAATCGGCAATGCCCACCTGATCTGCGAGCTGGTGCAGCAGGGTCTGGGGGTGTCCTTCCTGCCGGATTTTGTCACCCAGAAAGCCATAGACGAAGGAAAACTCGTCTCCCTGGACGTCCCCGAGATCCAGGTCAGCATCTGGAAGCAGCTGCTGCACCACAGAGACAAATGGCTTTCTCCCCAAATCAGCACCGTGCTGAACTACATGGTGGACAGGGAATTTCAGAAACCATAGAGACAAATAGTAATTTGCGTGAGAGTGGAGATTGAAGAGTGTAGAGTGAAGATAATGAAATAGATCCGTTTCCTCTATCATCTATACCGTTGAATTCTGCATAAGAAACACGGAAGCCGTAAGTTTCAGTTATCTCCACTCTCCACTCTTCACTCTCCAATCTAACTGTAAAATTATAATTTGCAGAGATACTGAGCAAAACCGATAAGCCAAATACTTTAAGGGTGCCCCACCGTGGTGAGACACCCTTGTTCGTATGTGAATCATGCCGCTTTCCGCAGCGTCTTGGATTTCCTCCCCCAGCGGAGGAAGAAATACGTCACTTCCGTCACACAGCAGGTCATCCAGCCCACGGGATAGCCAAAGCCCACCAGGAAGGGTGTGTTGGCAACGAAGCGGGTCACATAAAACAGGTAGATCTGCCGCACACCCACAAAGGTGGCCAGCATGATAATCATAGGGCCCCGGGAATCTCCCCTGCCCCGCAGAGCGCCCGCCAGCACATGGTTGACGCAGTTGAACAGCAGGAAAAAGCAATTGGCCCGGACAAACAGGACGCCGTATTCCACCACGTTGGTGTCCTTGGTGAACAGTCCCACCGCAGGGGCTGCAAAGATGGTCAGCAGCGACACGATGACAAAGGTCACACCCACGGACAGGCTGACCGTCACCATAGTGCCCCGATCGGCCCGCTCCTCCTGCTGGGCGCCGATGTTCTGGCTGACGAAGGTGGTGGAAGCCATGGCCAGGCTCTGCATGGGCAGCAGCACGAACTGGTCCAGCTTGTTGTAGGCGCTCCAGCCTGCCATGCAGCTGGAACCGAAGGAATTGATATAGGCCTGAACAAAGACATTGGAGAAGGCGGTCAGCACCGACTGGATGCCGGCAGGCAGTCCCACGGTAAAAATCTCTCCCAGCACCTCCCGGTCGATGCCCAGATCCTTCCAGCTGAGCCGGTAGATGCCCTCCGCTTTGGTCAGCAGCCTGAGGGTCAGCCCTGCGGAGAGGAACTGCGCCAGAATCGTCGCCACAGCCACACCGGCAACGCCCATGCGGAACCGGATGACAAACAGCAGATCCAGGATGATGTTCACCACACTGGTCAGAATCAGGAAATACAGGGGTCTGGTGGTGTCTCCCACGGCCCGGAGGATGCCGCTGCCCATATTGTAAACCAGCAGACCGGAGATACCGCCGATGTAAATCCTCAGATAGATGGTGGCCTGCTCCATGACGTCATCCGGCGTATCCATCATCCGCAGCATGGGCTTCACCCCTGCCACACCGGCGATGGTGAAGAGAATACTCAGCAGAAACGTTGCCGCCATGGTGGTCTCGATGGCGGTGTGGAGCTTCTTCATGTCATGGGCGCCGAAATACCGGGCAATGACCACACCCGCACCGGTGGAAAAGCCGTTGAAGAAGAACACCATCATGTTGACGATCATGGTTGTGGAACCCACTGCCGCCAGGGCCTGGGTACCCACAAAATTGCCCACCACAATGGAGTCCACGGTGTTGTAAAGCATCTGGAATACGTTGCCCAGCATCAGCGGCAGCGCAAAGAGGATCACCTGCCGGAGAATGGAACCCTCCGTCATATCCCGAACCCGCGATTTTGCCATTTTGTTTCTACTCTTTTCTTTCTATCATTCTATAGTTGTTTTATTATACCACAATTTTCTCCCAAGTCAATTCCAGCCCTGCACGGCCCGGAAGGAACCCGTTTTCCGGGGACATCTTCATAATTTCACAAAGGGACTTTCCTTTCTCCCTGCTTCCTTGTACAACCCGATGGATTTTTCCCCGAGGACATCAAAAGCCATTGACTTTATTGCTTTAGTGTGCTAAAGTAACCCCAATGAAAATGACAAAGGAGTCAACCATGACGAACCGCTCTCTGCTTCCCAACGAAGCCATTACCTTCGCCCTGCGCTCGCTGTACGACCGCTATGGCTATTCCCGCTACAAAATGAACAAATTCGAGGAATATGACCTCTACGCCAGGAACAAGGATTTTCTCATCTCCGATTCAGTCATCACCTTCACGGATCTGGACGGCAAGCTGATGGCGCTGAAGCCGGACGTGACCCTCTCCATCGTGAAGAACACCAAGGATGCTCCCGGAATCCGGAAGCTGTACTATAACGAAAATGTCTACCGGGTCTCCCGGGGCAGCCGCTCCTTCCGGGAAATTCCCCAAGTGGGTCTGGAGGCCATCGGCGACATCGACGAATACTGCCTCTACGAAGTCCTGAAGCTGGCTGCCGAAAGCCTGACCTGCACCGGCAGGGATTGCATTCTGGAAATCTCCCATCTTGGTCTGCTGAATGCCGCCCTGGGGTATGCCGGCATCCCGGAAGCGGAAATGGGCGAGATGATTCGCTGCGTTGGAGAAAAGAACCTCCATGAGCTGAAAGCCAACTGCTGTCGCCTGGGCGTCAGCAGCGAAAACATCGCCCTGCTGCAAGCCCTGGCCTCCACCTACGGCACCGCGGAAGAGGTTCTTCCCGCGGTGGAAGCTCTCCTGACCGGCATCGCGGAGGCAGAGGAGCTGGCTGCTTTCCTGCGCATCGTGGGTGCCCTGAGCGCCGGAAAATACGGCAGCCTGATCCGCATTGATTTCTCCGCCGTCAGCGATCCGCAGTACTACAATGGCTTTGTCTTCAAGGGCTTTGCCCAGAACGTCCCCTTCCCCATCCTCTCCGGCGGCCAGTACGACCGGATGATGCGCAGACTGAAGCGCCGCTCCGGGGCCATCGGCTTTGCCGTGTATCTGGATATTCTGGAGCAGTACACCCCCTCCCGGACGGAGTACGATGTGGACACGGTGCTTCTGTATGACGAAGACTGCACCATCGCCGAAATTGAAGCGAAAGCCCGGCAGCTCACCGGCTCCGGCGAAAGCATTCTGCTGCAGCGGCAGATTCCCCCGGGAATCCGCTACCGGCAGCTGGTCACCATGACGAAGGGCGGTAACTGAGATGGAAATGCTGAACATCGCTCTGCCCAAGGGGCGTTTGGGTGAAAAGGTTCTGGGTATCTTTGAGCAGGCGGGCTTCCCCTGCCCGACCATCCACGAAAATAACCGGAAGCTGATTTTTGAAAATGAGTCTGCCCAGGTGCGCTACTTCTGGGTCAAGCCCTCGGATGTGGCCATCTATGTGGAGCGGGGCGCCGCCGACATCGGCGTTGCCGGAAAGGATATCCTTCTGGAATACCAGCCGGACATCTACGAACTGCTGGATCTGGGCATCGGAAAATGCCGCATGGCCGTGGCCGCCAAAAAGGATTACCGGGATGACCCGGGCAGAACCCTCCGGGTGGCAACGAAGTTTTCCCATATCGCCACGGAATACTACCGGACCCAGGGCCGGGACATCGATATCATCCATCTGAATGGTTCCATCGAGCTGGCGCCCATTCTGGGGCTGTCCGATGTGATCGTGGACATCGTGGAGACCGGCACCACGCTGAGAGAAAACAACCTGACCGTATTGGAGGACGTGGTGCCCATCAGCGCCCGCCTGATTGCCAACAAGGCCAGCTACAAATTCAAAAGCGCAGTCGTCGACAACATCGTCCGGTGTACCGCGCAGCTGTTGGAGGATAGAAAATGATTCGGATTTATCAATACGGCGAGGTATCCAATCAGGAGATTTTTGCCCGGACGGAGCCCACTGTCAATGTAACGGAAATCGTCACCGGCATCCTTCAGGATGTGCGCACCCGGGGAGACGCCGCCCTGCTGGAATACACAAAGAAGTTCGACAAGGCGGAGCTTTCCAGCCTGCAGGTGACGGAGGAAGAATTCCGGGAAGCCCTGGCCTCCTTTGACCCGGAACTCAAACGGGTGATGCAGCGTGCCGCCGCCAATATCAGCAAATTCCACTCCCGGCAGAAGCGCAACAGCTTCATCCTCAACGACGAGGACGGCATTGTCATGGGCCAGAAGGTCATCCCCATTGACCGGGCAGGCCTCTATGTCCCCGGCGGCACGGCGGCATACCCCTCCACGGTGCTGATGGACGCCCTCCCCGCCAAAATCGCCGGGGTGAAGGAAGTGGTCATGGTCACGCCCCCCAATGCGGAAGGGAAAATCAATCCCGCCATTCTGGCAGCCGCCCGGATTGCGGGCGTGGACAAGATTTTCAAGGTGGGCGGCGCCCAGGCCATCGCGGCCCTGGCCTACGGCACCGAGAGCATTCCCAGGGTGGATAAGATCGTGGGTCCCGGCAACGCCTTTGTGGCGGAAGCCAAGCGGCAGGTCTATGGACAGGTGGCCATTGACATGATCGCCGGACCCAGCGAGATTCTCATTGTCTCCGACGGCAAGACCAATCCCCGCCATGTGGCAGCCGACCTGCTCTCCCAGGCCGAGCACGACAAGCTGGCTTCCGCCGTGCTAGTCACCGACGACCTGGAACTGGCAAAGGCCGTCCAGGCAGAGCTGGAAATCCAGATTCCCAGGCTGGAACGTGCGGAAATCGCCCGGGCCTCCATTGACAACAACGGAAAAATCATCGTGGCCGACAATCTGAACAAGGCCATTGAAATCGCCAACGAAATCGCCCCGGAGCACCTGGAGTTGTGTGTGGAGCAGCCCTTTGACTATCTGTCCAAAGTCCGCCACGCCGGTTCGGTCTTTCTGGGCCGCAACTGCCCCGAGGCCCTGGGCGACTATCTGGCGGGCCCCAACCACACCCTGCCCACCAGCGGCACCGCCCGGTTCTCCAGCCCCCTCAGCGTGGACGATTTCGTGAAGAAGATGCAGTACACCTATTACACCCGGGATGCCCTGACAGCGGTTGCCAATGACGTTGCCCGTTTTGCCAGAGCCGAGGGCCTCACCGGCCACGCCAGAAGCGCCCTCATCCGCACGGAGGAAGACAAAGCATGAGCCGATTTTTCAGCGAAAAATACGCCTCTCTGGTGCCCTACACCCCGGGAGAGCAGCCCAAAGCCATGCGCTATATCAAGCTGAACACCAACGAGTCCCCCTTCCCGCCCTCCCCGGAGGCGATCCGGCTGGCAGCGGAGGCGGCAAGGAATCTGCAGCTGTATTCCGACCCCCAGTGCACCGATCTGGTGGAGGAGGCCTGCCGGCGCTTCGGACTGGAACGGGATGAAATTCTCTTCACCAACGGCAGCGACGAAATCCTGAATTTCGCCTTTATGGCCTTCTGCGACCGGGAGCACCCCGCCGCCTTCCCGGACATCACCTACGGCTTCTACTCCGTGTTTGCCGACCTGAACGGCGTTCCGTATGACGCCATCCCCCTGGCGGAGGATTTTTCCGTCCGGGTGGAGGATTACATTGGCATCCACAAAACCATCTTTCTGGCAAACCCCAACGCCCCCACAGGCCTGACCATTTCCCTTTCGGACATCCAGCGGATTGCTGCCTCCAACCCGGACAACGTGGTCATCATCGACGAGGCCTATGTGGATTTCGGCGGGGAAAGCGCCCTGGGGCTCATCCGCAAGTATGACAACCTGCTGGTCACCCAGACCTTCTCCAAGTCCCGCTCCCTGGCAGGCGGCCGTCTTGGCTTCGGCGCAGGCTGCAAAGCCCTGATTGCCGATCTCAATGCCATCAAGTATTCCACCAATCCCTACAACGTCAATTCCCTCACCATGGCAGCGGGCATCGGTGCCCTCCGGGACGAAGCCTATTTTGAGGCCAACTGCCGCGCCATTATGGACACCCGCGAGTGGGCGACGGCAGAGCTTCGCGCCCTGGGCTTCCGGGTCATGGACTCCAAGGCAAATTTCGTCTTCGCGGCATCCCCGGCCATCGGCGGACAGGAGCTGTACCTGCGTCTGAAGGAACGGGGAATCCTGGTCCGGCACTTTGAGACCCCCAGGCTGAAAGACTACAACCGCATCACCATCGGCAGCCAGGAGCAGATGGAAGCGCTCCTGGCCGCCCTGCGGGACATTTTGGAGGCAACACCATGAGAACTGCCGAAATCATTCGCAAAACCGCCGAAACGGACATCGCCCTCACACTAAATCTGGACGGCTCCGGCAAGAGCAGCATTGACACCGGCTGCGGCTTTCTGAACCACATGCTGACCCTGTTCGCCCGGCATGGCCGCTTTGACCTGGCAGTAAAGTGCATCGGCGATACCGATGTGGATTACCACCACACCACTGAGGACATCGGCATCGCCCTGGGCACTGTCTTTTCCCAGGCTCTGGGCAGCAAAAAGGGCATCTGCCGCTACGGCGACACCATCCTGCCCATGGACGAAGCCTTGATCCTCACCGCCGTGGATCTCTCCGGCAGAAGCTGCCTGGGCTTTGACCTGCCCACGCCTTCCCCGAAGGTGGGCGATTTCGACACCGAGCTGGTGGAGGAATTCTGGCTGGGCTTCGTCCGCAAGGCGGAGTGCAGCCTGCACATCCGTCTCCTGGCCGGTTCCAATACCCACCACATCATCGAGGGCGCCTTCAAATCCGCCGCCCGTTCGCTGAAGGAAGCCGTCCGCATCGACCCTGTCTATGCCGATGAAATTCCATCCACCAAAGGAGTGCTGTAATGATTGCCATCGTAGATTACGGCGTAGGTAACCTCTTCTCCCTGAAATGCAGCCTCGCTGCCATCGGCGCGGAGGTCACGGTCACGGGAGACGCCGCAGTGCTGCAAAGCGCGGAAAAGCTGATCCTGCCCGGTGTGGGCGCCTTTGAAGACGCGGCAAGAAAGCTCCATGATTCCGGGCTGGACAACGTCATCCGGGAGGAAGCCAAAAAAGGCAAGCCCATTCTCGGCATCTGCCTGGGAATGCAGCTGCTGTTTGAAAAGAGCTTTGAATTCGGCGAGCACCAAGGACTGGGACTGATCCCCGGCAGCGTAGTTCCCATGGCAGGGGTGATCCCGGAGGAGCTGAAAATCCCCCACATCGGCTGGAACGCCCTGAGACTGCGCAAGGAAAGCCCCCTCTTCCGTTACCTTTCCGACGGCGACTTCGTCTACTTTGTCCACTCCTATTACGCTGCCGGCTGCGATCCCTACGTCATCGCCGACACGGAATACGGAGCATATCTCACCGCCGCCGTCCAGAACGGCAATGTCTTCGGCTGCCAGTTCCACCCGGAAAAGAGCGGCGGCGTGGGACTGAACATTCTGAAAGCCTTTGCGCAAATGGAGGACACGCCATGCTGATCTACCCCGCCATCGACCTCTATCAGGGCAAAGCCGTCCGGCTATACAAGGGCGACTATGCCCAGATGACCGTATACAGTGACGATCCTGCCTCCATCGCGGAGGATTTTGCCCGCTGCGGCGCCACCCACATGCACATCGTGGATCTGGAGGGAGCCAAGAGCGGCACCACGCCCAATTACGAAACCATTCTGGAAATCAAACGCCGGGGCGGCCTTTTCTGCGAGGTGGGCGGCGGCATCCGCAGTATGCAGACCATTGACCGTTATCTTTCCGCAGGCATTGACCGGGTAATCCTCGGCACCGCCGCAGTCACAGAGCCAGGTTTCGTGGAGGAGGCCGTTACGAAATACGGTGATAAAATTGCGGTGGGCATTGACCTGCGGGACGGCTTCGTCGCCATCAAGGGATGGACCGAACAGTCCGACCTCACCGCCTTTGCCTTCTGTGAAAAGCTCCAGGCCATCGGCGTGAAAACCCTGATCTGCACCGATATCTCCCGGGACGGCGCCATGAAGGGCACCAACCACGATCTCTACCGGGAGCTGATGGAGAAATTCCGGATGCAGATCATCGCCTCCGGCGGTGTTTCTTCCCTGGAGGATGTGCAGCGCCTGGCAAAAGCCAATACCTACGGTGCCATCATCGGCAAGGCCTATTACACCGGAGCCATTGACCTCCGCAAAGCAATCGAGGTGGCAAAATGATTACAAAACGAATCATTCCCTGTCTGGATGTCCGGGATGGCAGAGTGGTCAAGGGTGTCAACTTCGCCGGGCTCCGGGATGTGTCCTCCCCGGTGGCTCTGGCGGAATACTATTCCGGCTGCGGTGCCGACGAACTGGTGTTCTATGACATCACCGCCTCAGCAGAAGGCCGCGCCCTGTTCACCGAAATCCTGAGAGAAACCGCCAGCAAGGTCTTCATCCCCCTCACCGTGGGCGGCGGCATCAACACCGTGGCAGATTTTGACCGGGTGCTGAAATGCGGTGCGGACAAGGTCAGCGTCAATTCCGGTGCCATCCGCAATCCCGACCTTGTCTATGAAGCCGCCAAGCTCTACGGCAGCCAGTGCGTGGTTCTCTCCGCCGATGTGAAGCGGGTGGACGGTGTCTTCCGGGTCTTCGCCAAGGGCGGCCGGGAGAACACCGGCATGGAGGCCATCGAATGGATTCGCCGCTGTGTGGATAACGGTGCAGGCGAAGTGGTGGTCAATTCCATCGACACCGACGGCGTCAAGGGCGGCTTTGATCTGCCAATGCTGGATGCCGTGTGCGATGCCGTCAGCGTTCCCGTGATTGCCTCCGGCGGTGCGGGAACGATTGAGGATTTTCTGACCCTGTTCCGCCATAACCCCAAGGTGGATGCCGGTCTTGCCGCCTCCATCTTCCATTTCGGCGAGGTGCAAATTTCCGACCTGAAGCAGGCCATGGCCGATGCCAATCTATCTGTAAGGAGATAACAACATGCTGCAAATTGAGGATCTGAAATTCGACGAAAAGGGTCTGATCCCCGCCATTGTGGTGGATGCCGCCACCCGGCAGGTGCTGACCCTGGCATATATGAACCGGGAAAGCCTGGCCATCTCCATGGAAAAGGAGCTGACCTGCTTCTGGAGCCGTTCCCGGCAGGAGCTTTGGCTGAAGGGCGAGACCAGCGGCAACTACCAGCACATTGTCTCCATCACCGCCGACTGCGACGGGGATGCCCTCCTTGTCATGGTGGAGCCTGACGGCCCCGCCTGCCACACCGGCGAAACAAGCTGCTTCCACAATCCCATTTTCCAAAGCGAAACACGCCAGGAGTTCTCCTACGCAGGCCTGATGCAGCTGCTGGAGGGCCGCAAGCAGAACAAGCCTGAGGGCTCCTACACCACTTACCTCTTCGAAAAAGGTCTGGACAAGATCCTCAAGAAGGTGGGTGAGGAATGCACCGAGGTCATCATCGCCGCCAAGGCCGAAGACCGTGCCGAGACCATCTATGAAATCGCCGACCTTGCCTATCACGTCATGGTGCTCATGACCCAGCAGGGCATCGGCCTGGAGGAAATCCGCAGGGAGCTGGCCTCCCGCCATGTCATCGACCACAAGGTCAAGCAGGAAAAGATGACAAAATAAAGGATCCCGCCGCTGACAACAGCGGCGGGCAATATTTTATTCAGCCAATGTGGCAGCCATGACGGCTTTGATGGTGTGCATCCGGTTTTCAGCTTCATCGAAGACGATGGACTGCTCGCCCTCGAAGACCTCGTCGGTGACCTCCATGCAGTCGATGCCGAACTTCTTCTGGATCTGCTGGCCCACGGTGGTGCCCAGATCGTGGAAGGCGGGCAGGCAGTGCATGAAGCGGCACTGCTTTCCGGCGTTGTCCATCAGCGCTTTGGTGACACGGTAGGGGGTCAGATCGCCGATGCGCTCCTCCCAGACCTCGTCCGGCTCGCCCATGGAGACCCACACATCGGTGTAGATCACATCGGCGCCCTTGGTCGCCGCCAGGGGATCGGTGATAAATTCCAGGGTCGCCCCGGTCTCGGCGGCAATGGCCCGGCAGGTGGCAATCAGCGCTTCATCGGGGAAGTATTTCTCCGGTGCGCAGGCCACAAAATGCATCCCCATCTTGGCGCAGCCAACCATCAAAGAGTCGCCCATATTGTACCGGGCATCGCCCATGTACACTAGCTTCCTCCCCTTCAGGCTGCCGAAATGCTCCCGGATGGTGAGAAAATCCGCCAGAATCTGGGTCGGATGGAACTCATTGGTCAGGCCGTTCCACACAGGAATGCCGGAGAATTTTGCCAGGCTCTCCACAATGTCCTGGCCGTAGCCCCGGTACTCGATGCCGTCGTACATTCTTCCCAACACCCGGGCGGTGTCTGCGATGCTCTCCTTCTTGCCCATCTGGGAGGCAGAGGGGTCCAGGAAGGTGCAGTTCATACCCAGGTCGTAGCCCGCCACCTCGAAGGCGCAGCGGGTACGGGTGGAGGTCTTCTCGAAAATCAGGGCAATGTTCTTGCCCTGGCAGAGCTTGTGGGGGATGCCCTTTTTCTTCTTATCCTTCAGCTCCGCCGCCAGATCCAGCAGATACTCGATGTCGGCGGGGGTAAAATCCAGCAGCTTCAAAAAGCTCCGGTTGGTAAATTGGTCCATATAGTTCCTCCTGAATGGGAATAATCCTCAAATTGCCAGCTGTTCTCTCACATACGCGATCTGCTGCCGAACGGAAGTAACGCTGGTACCGCCCAGACTGATCCGCTTTTCCACACAGACGGAAAGATCCACCGCGCTGTAAACATCTTCTCCAATGAGCGCAGAATGCTTCTGATAGTCTTCCAGGGGATAGTTTTCCAGCACCAGATTTCTTGCAATGCAGTCGGCAACGATCTGGCCGGAGATTTTATAGGCGGTGCGGAAGGGCATGCCCTTTTTCACCATGTAATCGGCCAGATCCGTGGCATTGATGAAGCCCTTCTGGGCCGCGGTCATCATGTTCTGAGGGATGGCCTTCATGCCGCCAATCATCTCGGCGAACACCTTCAGGCACATCTTCACGGTGTCGCAGGCATCGAACACGCATTCCTTGTCCTCCTGCATATCCTTGTTGTACGCCAAGGGGATGCCCTTCATCACGGTGAGCAGGGACATGAGGTCGCCGTACACCCTGCCGGTCTTGCCCCGGCACAGCTCCGCCATATCGGGATTTTTCTTCTGGGGCATGATGGAGGAGCCGGTGGTATAGTCGTCGGACAGCTCCACAAACTTGAACTCCCAGCTGCACCAGAGGATCACCTCCTCGGAAAAGCGGGACAGATGCATCATGCAGGTGGCCAGATCGCCCAGCAGCTCGATGGCAAAGTCCCGGTCGGAGACGCCGTCGATGCTGTTCCTGCACACATCGTCAAAGCCAAGCTTCTGTGCTTCCAACACCCGGTCGGTGTCATAGGTGGTGCCTGCCAGCGCACAGCTGCCGATGGGGCAGACATTCATCCGCCTGCGGCAGTCGGTGAGTCTGCCCAGATCCCGCAGAAGCATCATGGAATAGGCCATCAGGTGATGCCCGAAGGTGATGGGCTGTGCCCGCTGCAGATGGGTATAGCCCGGCATGATGGCGTCCGCATAGGCTTCCGCCTTGTCGGTGATCACTTTGATGAGAGCGGTCACCAGCTCCAGAATCTCATCGATTTCGTCACGGAGGTACATCCGGAAGTCCAGCGCCACCTGATCGTTGCGGCTTCTGGCGGTGTGCAGCTTCTTGCCCAGGTCGCCGATGCGCTGGGTCAGCACCTGCTCGACGAACATGTGGATATCCTCACACTCCATATCAAAGCTGAGGGCACCGGATTCCAGATCCGCCAGGATTTGAGAGAGTCCATCGATGATGGCATCCGCCTCCGCCGGGGTGATGATGTTCTGTGCGCCCAGCATGGCAGCATGGGCCATGGAGCCTGTGATATCCTGCCGGTACATCCGGCTGTCAAAATGGATGGAAGAATTAAAGTCATCCGCCAGCTTGCTGGTCACGCCGTCCGTCCGGCCGGCCCACATTTTTGCCATGCGATTCTCCTTAAAAACGGTTTCAGGAAGGGGATTTCTCCCCCTCCTGAGAATTTTGGGGTAATGTGCTTACTTCTTGCCGTCCACCATGGCCTGAACCTTGATGGGCAGGCCGTAGAGGTTGATGAAGCCCTCGGCATCCTTCTGGTTGTAGTCGCTCTCGCCGAAGGTGGCAATCTCCTCGGAGTACAGGGAGTTGGGGCTCCAGACACCGGCGTTGATCATGTTGCCCTTGTACAGCTTCAGGCGAACGGTGCCGTTGACCTTCTCCTGGGTCTTGTCCACGAAGGCGGACAGGGCCTCCCGCAGGGGGGTGAACCACTGGCCGTTGTAGACCAGCTCGGCGAAGGTGATGGCGATTTTCTGCTTTTCGTGCATGGTCATTTTGTCCAGGCACAGGGTCTCCAGAACGGAGTGGGCCTTGTAGAGGATGGCACCGCCGGGGGTCTCGTAGACGCCGCGGCACTTCATGCCCACAAGACGGTTTTCCACAATGTCCAGCAGGCCGATGCCGTTCTTGCCGCCCAGCTCGTTGAGCTTCAGGATGACGCCCTTGGGGGTGAGCTTCTCGCCGTCCACGGCAACAGGGATACCCTGCTCGAAGTCGATGGTCACATAGGTGGGCACATCGGGGGCATCAATGGGGCTGACGCCCATTTCCAGGAAGCCGGGCTTCTCGTACTGGGGCTCGTTGCCGGTATCCTCCAGATCCAGGCCCTCATGGCTCAGGTGCCACAGGTTCTTATCCTTGGAGTAGTTGGTCTCGCGGTTGATCCGCAGGGGGATGTTGTGTGCCTCGGCATACTCGATCTCCTCTTCCCGGGATTTGATGTTCCACTCACGCCAGGGGGCGATGATGGGCATGTTGGGAGCAAAGTGCTTGATGGCCAGTTCAAAGCGGACCTGGTCATTGCCCTTGCCGGTACAGCCGTGGCAGATGGCGTCGGCGCCTTCCTTCAGGGCGATGTCCACCAGGCCCTTGGCGATGCAGGGACGGGCGTGGCTGGTGCCCAGCAGGTACTCTTCGTAGACAGCGCCGGCCTTCAGGCAGGGCATGATGTAGTCAGCGGCGTACTCCTCGGTCAGGTCCAGAACGTACAGCTTGCTGGCGCCGGTCTTGATGGCCTTCTCTTCCAGGCCCTCCAGCTCATCGGCCTGACCGACGTTGCCGGAAACGGCGATGACTTCGCAATTGTTGTAGTTCTCCTTCAGCCAGGGGATGATGATGGAAGTATCCAGGCCACCGGAGTAGGCGAGAACGACTTTTTTAATGGATTCTTTATTCATAATAATGCCTCCGAAGTGAATAATATTCATCGATGGACAAATCATACCCCTTTTGCCAGGAAAAGTCAAGAGGAAAGAACCCCCTTGGTTCTCCCCTGGGTATATTTTGTATATCTATATAAATATCGCAAAAAATGCATCCTGGTTTTATGAAAAATCACCTCACGCCTTTCTCTCAACTGAATGGTTTCCACATTTATTCATGTATTTTTATTCATTATTTCATGGATGCCGCAAGTCTCCCGGCGGAATTCGTCTGCGCTCTTGTGTTTTTCCGTCGGATATGGTATGCTGTTTCTGAAAACAAACCCGGAAAGGAGCCTTCCCATGGGAAAGAAAACAGGCGCACGCATCAAAGAAGCCCGAACCGAAGCCGGGCTGACCCAGGAACAGCTGGCCAGAAAGATTGACGGTCTCTCCGCCTCGGACATCAGCAAAGCCGAACGGGGCGAGCTGGAACTGACCCAGACCGTCCTCAAGGAAATCGCCCGGCAAACCGGCGTCACCCAGGCCTCCCTGCTGAACGCCGAAAAAACCGCTGCCAAATCCACCACAAAAACCTCCGCCAAGAAAACCTCCGCCAAATCCACTGCCAAAAAATCCACCGCAAAGGCCAAGGACGACCTGGACCTCACCGCCTCCGAAAAAAAGCTGGTGGAGCTCTACCGCGCCGCTGATTCCGACACCCGGAAAGCAGCCGTCAGCCTGCTGAAGGGCGAAAAGAGCGATATGCAGGAGCTGCTGGGCTCCCTCCTCGGTGACACCCTGAAGAATTTCCTCAAATAAATCAAAGGAGGCTGCCTCACTGCGTTTGTGAGACAGCCCCTTTTCTGTTATGCACTGGTGCTGTGCAAAATCGCAGATCGCACTGTACCCCGAAAGGTGTAAAGAAGTGTGCCCTTTATCCGTTCGGAAAATTGTAATTTGGCGGTATCGTTTTTGCGGAGCGAAGCGACCTTGGCTCTCCCTTTGGGAGAGCTGGCTGCCCCATAGGGGCTTACCTGAGAGGGGCCACGTTCCGATGCACGCTCCCAACCATCAAACGGAGTACCCTCTCAGTCAGCCTGTTCGGCTGACAGCTCTCCCATAGGGAGAGCCAAGGGCGCTGCCGCGCCAGTGCAATAAATTACAATTTGCTTACGAAAGCTGACAGTCTAAATTGGGATTTGTATGCTAATCAATCTAATAGCAATTAATCTTTATATCCATAATTCCATTTCTCCAGAATCACAAAAACCAAATTTTTCATACAAATGTTTTCCCGCTACTGATGGTTTTAATTTTATGGTATGAACACCTTTGCTCTGCAACCATTTTAGTAGTTCTTCTATTATTTTTGAAGAATAACCGTTTCTTCTTTTTTCAGGAATACAATATACATCAATTATATATCCATACATTGGAGTTTTGAAGAAACAAAATGGAACATCTTCCTTAATCACTGCACCGCCACACGCAATAACATTATCGTTTTCATACACCAAATAATGACAACCTTTTTCTTCTTGGTATAATTCCTTATATTTTTCAGATATCTGTTCTTCAACATTATCCTGTAACAAAGCTATTGAACCTACTTCTGTGAACATATCCATTTTTAGCTTAACAACAATGTTCAAGTCTTTGATTTCCGCTTTTTTTATTTCCATCGTAACATGCTCCGTGCAAACAAATTCTTACTTAGGTTATCGCTTTAATAAGCATAGTGTCATTATGCACATATTTTGAAGCAATGCCGTAGGGGCATTTCTCAATTTTGATTTTGTCCTTGCTTACGAAAGCCGATAGCCTTAATTCAAGTTTATCGTTCTATTTAATCATATCATACGGCTTCAATTTATGCAAGAACAGTCCCGTCAGCGGATATTTGATTATTATGTGGATGCAATGAGCCGTTCCTTTTCCGCATGGGTCAGCTTTTTGACGGCATATTCCCGCTTCAGGGCTTCGGAGTGGCTGCCGCAGTTCTCACAGTAGACCATTGTCAGCGGTCCCCTGCCCCGGGTGTATTTGGCCCCGGTTCCCTTCCGGTGCATGGCAAGCCGCTTTTGGGCATCCACCGCAATTCCGGTGTACAGCGTGCTGTCGCCGCAGCGAAGGATGTATAGCTGCCAGCGCTTCTCCATTCAGGCTTTCCTCCTGCGTCTCGGTTTCATACCCAGCAGCCGGTCCAGCAGGAAGAAGGTCACGTTTCCCAGGATCAGCAGCACCGCCAGCATCCAGAAACCCATGTCGGCAAACTCCGCACTCAGCTCGTCCATACCCAGAACCTTCAGCAGCAAAAAGTACATGACGCCCACGCTGATGTTGAACAGCAGCCCTTTCCAAAGCCACTTTGCCCTCCGGCTGTCCAGCTTGGGTTTGACAATGGGATAGTAGCCCAGAAACACAAATACAGCAGCCGCCTCCTTATCCGGCGACAGCAAACAGCTCAGCAGCGCCACCGCCCCGTACCACGCCCAGGCAATGCGCTCCTGGCAGGTTTTCAGCACCATCTGCAGCAGCAGCGCGCAGAGCATGGGACTGACATAGGTCGCAACGGGGATAAGCCCCCCGAGGCTCATAATTACCACCGCCAGCGCCGCCATGACGCCTCCCAGGGCAATGGCAGATGCCGGTGTATTCCTCTTCTGATTCACAGCAAAACCTCCAAACCGGATGCTTTCTTCCCGTTCATTATACACAAAAATGATGCGAATTGCAACAGCTCGCATTGACAGTGGGAACGCTTTGATTTATAGTAAAAATGAATCAGGAGTAAAAACCATACCCGTCGCAGGATACCAAAAGGAGGTTTTCATTATGGAAGATTACGGTGCCATGATCCGCAGAACATTTCAGCAGGGCAGCGTCCTGGATGCCCAGGCTCTGTTTGATGCCTTTCTGAAAAACGCCTTCCCCACCTTCCATTTCCGCAAGCCGGAGGTCATCAGCTTCACCCGCGGAGAGGACGAGCGCATGGAGGGCCGGAGCTGGACCCATGTATTTGAAATTCAGAGTACACAGCTCGATGGCTTCCCCGTGTGGAAGGTCCAGTGCCGCCGGGTCACCATGGGCAAGACCCCGGACAAAACCGTATACCTCGACTACCTCACCCTCGGCTTTGTCCGCTACGCCGAAGAAGAATCCGAATAAAGATTATGGCACCGGATTTTCCGGTGCCATGTTGTTTTATTTGCGTTTGTCTGCGGCGATGATGCGCTTCATGGCTTCGATGCCGACCTTGATGGCTCCGGTGGTGTCCTCGGTCATCTTCATAAACAGCCCCTGCTTTTCCCGCTCCTGATTCCAGACCGCGTGGAAGCAGCTGCCGCAGCGGACACCCAAAGCCGCCGCCACCACGAAGAGCGCCGCCGACTCCATCTCGCTGGCCTTGACACCCAGACGCTTCCAACTTTCCCACTTCTGAAGCAGGTCGTAGGACACCGGAGATTTCTCCGGGCTGTGCTGACCGTAGAAGGAGTCCTTGCACTGTACCACGCCCACATGGGTGCGGTAGCCCAAATCCTCACCGGCAGCCTTCAGGGCGGCGGTGATTTCAAAATCCGGCACGGCGGGGAATTCGATGGGCGCGTACTCCAGGGAGGTATGCTCATAGCGGATGGCGCCGCTGGCCACCACCACATCCCCGGGCTGGACATCCAGAGCGATTCCGCCGCAGGTACCCACCCGGATGAAGGTGTCCGCACCGATGGCCGCCAGCTCCTCCATGGCGATGGAGGCAGATGGGCCGCCGATGCCCGTGGAGCAGACCGAGACCTTTTCCCCCAGCAGCGTGCCCGTATAGATGTTGTACTCCCGGTTCATGCCGATGTGCACTGGGTTATCAAAATTGGCAGCGATGGACGCACACCGCCCCGGGTCCCCGGGAAGAAACACATACCGGCCCACATCCCCTTCTTTGCAGTGGATATGGAACTGCATACCGATGTCCTGCATAGCCATTTCTCCTTTTATGGTAATGGGATATGGTTATTTTACCACAAATAGCGCCCCTTTGCAACCATACTTTTGGAGAACCTTACTTTTCCTCCTGCTCCTTCCAGAATTCGATCACCGCCTGCTCATAGGTCTCCCGCGCCAGAACATAGCTCATGCCGTGATTGGCGCCGTCCACGATCAGCAGCTTTTTGGGGGCGGCGCAGGCTTCAAAGTTTTCCAGGGTCATCTCCACCGGGACAAAGGAGTCCGCACTGCCGTGGATGAACAGCACCGGCGTTTTGCAGACCGCCATGGCATCCAGCGTGGAGTAGGCATCCGGCCCCAGATCGATCCGTTTCCGGCAGAGCTGATCCACCCGCTTTTCCCTCCGGGCAAAGGGGCGGCGCAGATTCTGCTCACAGATGTGCTTCCAGATGGCCTTGGCGGAGGTGAAGCCGCAGTCGGCGATGATCCCAGCGACGTTCTCCGGCAGTTCCGGAAAGCCCGCCGCCATCAGCACCGTGGTGGCGCCCATGGAGATACCCACCAGGTAGACAGGGAATTCGTCAAAGCCGTTTTCATTGAGCCAGTTGATCCATGTCAGGCAGTCGTGGCGTTCGATCATGCCGAAGCCCATGTAGTCCCCGCCGCTGCCGCCCTGTCCCCGCTGCTCGGCATAGAGGACGGTACAGTCGTTTTGGCGCAGGAATTCCGATACAAGGCTGAAATCCCTGGCCCAGCCGGAACGCCAGCCGTGCATGGCCAGGATCACCCGTTTGGGATTCGACACCCGGAAGAGGTGACCTGCCAGTCTGGTTCCGTCATGGCCTTCGATCTCCACCGGCTCATGGGGCTGTCCCGCCAGCCACTGCTCCATTTCTCCAAGGTATGCCAGCGCCTCGGCGTTTTCCGCATAACCCTTTATTTTGGACTTCATTTTCACCACAGCCTTCGGCTCCTCCCGATCCAGCGCCTCCCCCACCATTTTCCGGTCCATGGCCATGGAGATTCCCTCCCGGATTGCCGCTGCCGAAAGCACAGCCCCCGCCGCCCGCAGAAGGGCATTTCTGGTTTTTCCGTTCATGTCAATCGCTCCCTTTCACCGCCCGGCGGGATCGGTCGTCCAAATCCCAGCCAGACAGTCTATTCTGCATACTCTATCAGGATGCCCGGATTTTGAACGTTCAAACCAGAAAAGAGGCCTCCCAAACGGGAAGCCTCAAAAATTATACGGTTAACGTGTACATCAGCGGAATCAGCGTGATAATGATGACATAGCTGCAGAGATCGAGCATAATGTTGTGCCGGAAATAATCGTTGAACCGGTAGCCTGCCGCCATGGACATGCCCAGGGTGGAGCTTGCCAGGGGCGTTGCCAGAGCGCAGCCGGAGGCCAGCGTGATGCCCAACGCGTAGGGGTAGGGATCCAGTCCCATTTCCGGGGCGATGGCCGCCAGAATGGGAATCAGCATCATGAGCCCGGTGGAGGCCACGGTGAGCTCGCTCATGCCCTGGGACAGCAGCACCAGCAGACAGAACAGGAGATAGGGATTGACCTCCGTGCCGATGATTCTGCGGAATGCCGCCGCGATCAAGGCGGTTCCCCCGGCGACTTCTATCGCCTTGGCAATGCCCAGACAACCGGCAAGACGCCCAACAATGTTCCAGTTGATACCCATGACGGCTTTTTTCTGGGTAATGCAGCCGGTGATGATGCACAGCAGCGCCGCCGAGGTGCTGGTGACGGCGATGGGCACCCACTCCGTGATGTACAGCAGCACCGTCATTCCGAAGATCAGCGCCATGATGACCATTTTCCCCTTGCCGGAATCCGTTCCCGTCTCCGGGATCGCGTAATCCACGTCCTCTACCCGGCTTCCCCAGATTTTCTCCCCCAGCCGCCTGCCCACACTCAGGCAGTAGACGCAGCCGAAGAGCACCACCACGCTGCCCACCGGGGTGAAATCAAAGGTGTGGAAGATGCGAAGTCCGGCATCCTCCAGCAGTCCCTGGGCCGTCAGCTGCTGGGTGGAGCCCACCAGAGTGGACGCGCCGCCCAGCACACAGCCGATGGCAATGGGCATGATGAGATTGCGGGATTTGATCTGCTCCTCAGATTGAGCCAGTCCCAGGATGATGGGCAGGAAAATTGCCAGCACGGCGGAGTTGGTCAGAAATGCGGACATGGCCGCCGCCACCAGATAGGTGCCCGCAATCAGCATCGTCTCGGAACCCCTGGCCACCCGGACGATCCAGCGGCCCACAGCTGCTGCCAGGCCGGTTTCCGACAGGGACAGGCCGATGACCATGACGCCTGCCGTCAGGATCACCGTGGGGGAGGAAAACTGCCCGAAGGCCGTTTTGAAATCGCAGACCCCAAACACCACCATCAGTACACAGCCCAGAATCGCCGTCGTGGCCATGGGAAGCTTCTCCCAGATGAAGAGAACAATGCAGAACAGAAAAATGATGAGAGAAATAACGTCAGTACCCATGAAAACCCTTTCTCGGAAATACAAGATTTATACTATTCCAGCTCCCCCGGATCGATGGGCGGAACCAGCATATTTTCGCCCCGGTCATTGGTGATTCGGATTTTGCTTTCCACCGCGGCGATGGTCTGCCGGAGTTCCCCGAGCGTGTCGCATTTGAGCAGGAAGCGCATGGCGATGTTGTCGGTGGTACCGTAGCCTTCGATGGTGTCCCCCACCTGATGGCACTGCAAGAAGCCCGTGACGCCGGGGAGCTTCAGCGCCTCTTCCACACCCTCGATGCTGCCGATGGTGCCGGTCATCAGATCAAAGTACAGCAGACAGGAGTGGGCGGCGGCAAAGGCCATGTGAATGTTTCGGATTTCTTTCACGTCGCCCATGCTGCCGGTCATGGCAAACTCCGTCAGCATATCCGAAATGTCCAAACCCGTGACAGCCCTGACGATCCGCCAGTCCTGGGCGCCGCCCATCCTCAGGGCGGGATCGAAGAAATGGAAGGTGCCGTTCTGATACAGCGCCGTCAGGGTCATGGCGCCGTTGCGGATGCCGATGCCCCGGAGCATGGCCACCACCTTCTCGTGGGCCTTGCGCAGATAGACCTCCATCAGCCGGGAGGGGTATTTCAGCAGATCCACATAGACCCGGGTGCCGTCGGGAAGATAGGCGCTGTGCCAGTCGCAGATGGAGGTGATGAAGAATTCCCCGTCGCAGGCCACATACTTGACCTGCACCTCATCACAGGGGCGCAGATATTTTTCCGCCAGCAGCTGCTTTCGCTTGGAGTTGGCAAGGCCGTAGACGATGGCGCCGGGAAGCTCTTCGGCACTCCGGCAGATGGTCAGTCCCTTGGAGGCGCGGCCGTCCACCGGCTTGATGACCACGGGATATTCGATGGTCTCCGGCCTGTCCAGCGAAAAATCCGGGATGGTATCCAGGCCGTACCGGCGGCAGGTTTCCTTGAAGCGGTCCTTATTGGTCATGATGTCGAACTGCTCGAACCCCGCCACGCAGGGAAGCCCCAGTTTCTGGCAGATCTGCTGATAGGGCTTCTGGCCGGGGTCGATGCAGTAGTTCATGACGCCGTCCACCCCCGCCTCCCTGGCCCGGGCCACGATGCCGTCCACATCGTCGATGCTCAGCATCCAGGCTTCGTCCGCAGCCTTTTTCGCCGGGGAGTCCGTCAAATAGTCGGTGGCGATGACATGGTAGCCCTTCGCCTGTGCCCGTTCGATAATATCGATGAGCGCCGCGATTCCTCCCAGAACCAGCAGCACCTTTTTTCCGTTACGCATGGTCTTTTTCCCTTCCTGTCAGGATGTTTCGCAGTCTCTGCCGCAGATAGACATAGCCCGGCAGCTTCAGCAGCGCCGCGCCGCCAAGGTAAATGACCGCCCCCGCCGCCGCCTGCAGGCACAAAAGCCAGAAATCCGGCAGCCCCAGAAATTGCAGCGGGTAGACCGCAAAGGCCATCCCCGCCGCCAGCAGCAGCGACGGCAGAATATCCTTCAGCTGCTGCCCATAGCCGTAATGCAGCAGCTTCCGGTTGGGCCAGGCATTGACCATCTGGGCAATCACGCTCTGCAGCAGGCCGCTGAGGGCGATGGCCTTCACGCCAAAGCCCATGGATACCGCCAGAAGCGCCAGTCCTGCTCCCTTTTTGATGCATTCCAGCTTCAAAAACAGGTCGCTCCTGCCCATGGCCTTCAGGGCATTCAGATTCGCCGTGTGGATGGGGTAAAACAGCATGGTGATGCAGAAGATGCGAAGATAAAATACGCAGGGCAGCCATTTTTCCGTCAGCACCAGCCGGACCAGAGGCTCCGCGCAGGCCGCCAGCCCCAGCATCAGCGGCGCCATCAGGAAGACGCTGGTTCGGATGGCCGCCGCAGTCATCCGAACCAGTGCACCCCGGTCCTCCTGCCGCCGGGAGAACGCGGGAAACAGCACACTGTCGATGGCAGTATTCACATTGCTGACCACAAAATTCGGAAACTGTCTGCCGCGGTTGTAGAAGGCCAGATCACCGGAGGCGTACCGCTTTCCGATGACCAGGGAGCGCAGCTCGGTGTACACCCGGTCCAGCAGCGACGAGGCCAGCAGCTTCCATCCAAACCCCAGCATTCCCTTCAGCCGGGCGAAGGAGAACTGCCATTTGGGCCGCCAGCCCACGGTGAACCAGAGGATCAGGGTATCCACCAGCAGATTCACAATGTGCTGCACCGCCAGCGCCCAGACACCCCAGCCCCGGTAAGCCAGGAAAATGCCCACCGCAGCCGCCGTCAGCGTGCCGCCCAGGGTGGCAAAAAAGAACCGCTTGAAGAGCATGTTTCTGGCCACATAGGCATGCTGGACATTCTTCACGCCGGAGATCACCAGCGTCAGTCCGCAGAAGCGCACCAGCGCGGTCAGTTCCTGCCTGCCAAAGAAGGAGGCAATGGCCGGGGCCGCGGCAAAAAGGCCGCCATAGAGCATCAGGCACATGATGATGCTGAAATAGAACACCGAGGAGAAGTCCAGATCGTCGGCATCCTTTTTCTGGATCAAGGCATTGCCGAAGCCGCCGTCCACAAAGGCCTCCAGAATCGTGGTGAAGGCCGTCACCAGCGCCAGCGTTCCGTAAGCCGCCGGGTCCAGCAGTCGCGCCAGCACGATGGAGACCACAAACGTGACCCCCTGGGCACCGCACCGCTCCAGAAAGCGCCAGAGCATATTCCCGAGTAGCTGTTTTTTCTCCATACCCTTCACCCTGACGACGCAATCCGGACTGCTTTGGGGCGCGCAGAAGCATTCTCCCCCATTTTCGCCTATTCTACCATCTTGCGCACAAAAAGGCAACCGCCGGAAAGAATTTCCTCCCCTCCGACATGATTTCATCCGCAAAAAAGCAGCCGCTCCCTTTCAGAACCGGCTGCTTTCCTGATTTTTGGACTATTGGCTTTCGTAGAGCACATTGGCAAATTGTAATTTGGCGGTGTCGTTTCTTCGGAGCGAAGCGACCTTGGCTCTCCCTTTGGGAGAGCTGGCTGCCCCATAGGGGCTTACCTGAGAGGGGCCCACGTTCCAATG